>JALTBU010000203.1 GCA_027008345.1 Nautiliaceae bacterium
CCACCAAACAGCAGTATTGCAGATAAAAAAAGAATTTTTTTCATAAAAAGCCTTTTTGACAAAATTATAACACATTATAAATTTTAAATATTGTCTAAATAAGTCCAAAAGAGTATATTTTTAACAGCATATTAAAAATAAATTAACAATTGTTTTGCTTTATCGTTAGTCTTAATTTTAAAATAAGAGATAAAAAAATAAAAAAGAGAGAATTATCTTTTTGAGAATTGAGGAGATTTTCTTGCTTTCTTTTTCCCGTATTTTTTTCTTTCTACTTCTCTTGCATCTCTTGTAAGAAGTCCAGCAGGTTTTAAAATACTTCTAAATTCAGGAGCATATTCAACAAGAGCTTTTGAAATACCGTGTTTGATAGCATCTGCCTGAGCAGCAAAACCACCACCAATTACTTTAACTTCGATATCAAAATTACCTTCTTGTTTAGTAAGCATTAAAGGCCATTTTACTCTAAGTTTAAGAGCCTCTCTTCCTCCAAGAAAATCATCTAAAGCTATACCGTTTACAGTAATGTTCCCACTACCATTTTTTATCCAAACTTTCGCTACAGCTTCTTTTCTTTTCCCAGTTGCGTAAATTCTTCCGTGCATTTTCATTAGTTACCCTTTATTTGAGCTGTGTGTGGATGATTTTCACCAGCGTAAACTTTAAGTTTTTTAAGCATTTTTCTTCCAAGTTTTGTTTTTGGAAGCATTCCTCTTGTTGCAAGTTTGAAAAGTTTTTCAGGATTTGTTTTAAGAAGTTTTTCAACAGTCTCTTCTTTTACACCACCAAAATATCCTGTATGTCTATAATATTTTTCGTTTAGTTTGCTTGCTTTTGAAAATTTAACTTTATCAGCATTGATTACAACTACATAATCACCACAGTCTACATGCGGAGTATAATATGGTTTATGTTTTCCTCTTAAAATAGTTGCTATTTCAGTAATTACCCTACCAAAAATTTTATCCTTAGCATCTATTAATATCCAATCTCTTTTAACCTCTTCAGGCTTTATTGATTTAGTAAATTTCATTATCACACCTTTTGTGAATTTTTTAGGTGTAGAATTTTAGTCTACAAATCTTAAAAAAACCTTAATTTAAGTAAACTTTAAGCTTAAATAGACGAAAATTTAAGTATTAGTTCTACTTCTCCTGCCGGAATTCTTAGTTCTCTTGAAATATCCTCAATAGAATATCCATTCTTATAAAGAGACACTATTCTCTCCTCATCATTTTTATTAATCATATTACTGATATCAGGAACAGAGTTCTTTCGGATTTTATGCTTCATTTCTTCAACTTCTTCTTTTATATTATTAATAATTTCAATATTTTTTTTCTCTATAAGCCTTATATCATCTACAATCGATTCTATAATTCTTTCTATTTTATTAAGTTTTTCATCTGGCGTATTGTTGAAGTTTTTTTTAATATGATAAAGTTCCTTATGAATTTCTTCAAGTGAAAGTTCAAAAGCTGAAAATTTTTGTTCGATTATTTTATCTCTTTTAATTACATATAAAAAAAGCATAAACATAAAAAAACTAAGTCCTACAAAAATTATAATAGTTATTAATAAATTTTTATCCATTTTTTGATTTCATCTCCCTGATTATTGCTCTTTCCCTTGCCGTAATAAATGCATTATAATCTTTTATATCTCTTTCGTGCATATGTATAATTTTCCCTATATCTTCGCTGTATCCTTCAAATATTACAGGAACTTTTCTCTCAGGGAAAACAGGCAGATCAAACCTTCCATAATATTTGATTCCTTCTTTTAAAATTTTATCTTTTATTTGAAAAAAATCAAATCCAAGCCCTTTAGTTTCACTTTTATATTTTAATGGAATAAATTCTTTTTTTTGATTTTTAATATATGCGCTCAAATCATCTATTTTTCTGTGAAGTGCAACAAGAAGTTCAAGAAGCACTGGATCCGTATCTCTTGTTTCACCTCTCGCTTTTGCAAGTTTAATATATTGTCCTATCGGGTCTTCACTCTCACTTCCGAGTTTATCAAATTCTTCTTTTAATTTATCGTTTAACTCATCAAATTCTATATTTATAAAAGCCGGGACAAATCTCATTTTATAATCCTGTCAATAATTATCAAAATCAAAAATATTATACCAAGATACCCATTTACATCAAAAAATGCTTTTGGTATATTTTTAAAATCTCTATCTACAAGTTTTTGTTCATAATAAAGCATTCCAGCTGCAAATATTACAGCAAGCCATGCAAAAAAACCAAGATGTGCATAAGCTACAAATAATGCCCAAAAAATTACGGCAAAAATATGAAACATTTTTGAAATAAAAAGCGCACCTTCTTCTCCTATTTTCGCAGGAATAGAATAAAGCCCTTCTTCTTTATCAAATTCCATATCCTGCAATGAATAAAGCACATCGAATCCTGCTACCCAAAACATTACTCCAAATGCCAAAAATACACTCCAACAAGGAATAGTTCCCATTACAGCAACAGCACCTGCAATAGGCGCAAGGCCAAGGGATATTCCAAGTATAATGTGGGCAAATTCACTAAATCTTTTGAAATAACTGTAACCTCCAAGGATTATAAGGACAGGAATACTCAGTTTAAAAGCGAGCTCATTTATCATATATGCAACACCTATAAATATCAAGGCGTTTGCCAAAATAAACAGTTTTATTTCATTTTCGCTAACTTCCCCTGTTACACTGACTCTATTTTGTGTTCTTGGATTTTTTTTATCTATATCCCTGTCAACATATCTGTTTACAGCCATTGCAAAATTTCTTGCACTCACAGCAGCTAAAAGTCCAAGAAGCAAAAGTTTCCAACCAAACCATCCATTAGCCGCAACAATCATAGCTATTAATATGAAAGGTATACTGAATATCGTATGTGAAAATTTTACAAGATCCATATATTTCTTAATATTCATTACCTCTCCATTTTATACTTTTATTTTTGATTTAAATAAATGAAAATTTAAACCTGTTTAATATTCTTATTATTGTATAATTGTAACAAAAAAGGACGGTTTTGTTTGCCATTATAGGTCCTACTGCCAGTGGAAAGAGTGATTTAGCAATTAAATTAGCTGAAATATTAGGATACGAAATACTTTCACTAGATTCTTTAAGCATTTATAAAGAAATAGATATAGCCTCGGCAAAACCTTCTTATGAAGAATTAAACAAAGTAAAACATTACGGTATAAATGAAATATATCCAAATGAAAAATTTGATGTTACTAAATTTATTGAAATTTACAAAAAAATACCCCATCAAAAAATAATTATTGTAGGAGGAACAAGTTTTTATTTAAAAGCAATGATTAATGGAATTTCTCAAATGCCTAAAATATCTGAAAATATTAAACAAAAGGCCAAAAGTTTTTCATATGAAAGATTAAAACATATTGACCCTGAATTTACTTCAAAAATTTCACCAAATGATACATACAGAGTAACAAAAGGAGCTGAAATATATTTTGCCACAGGATTACCGCCAAGCAGATTTTTTCAATTAAATCCCCCTAAACCTGTTCTTCCTAAAATTCCGATTTTTGAAATAGATATTGACAGAAAAACTTTAAGACAAAGAATTATTAAAAGAACAAAAAAAATGTTTGAAAATGGTCTTATAGATGAAGTTGCATATCTTGAAGCTAAATATAAAGACAGACGCCTTCCTGCTCTAAAAGCCATAGGCATTAAAGAAGTTCTTGATTATTTTAACGGTATATACAATAAAAAAGAGCTTTTTGAAAAAATAGTTACAAACACTGCAAGACTTGCAAAAAGACAGCAGACATTTAACAAAACACAATTCAACACCATAAAAGCACCTCTTAAAAATCTTGAAGAAATTATCCTACAACAAATAAATTACTAAGAAAACAAGCTCTTCATATTCACTCATCTACCCATTGACATATTATTCCATCAACTCATCCACCCATCAACCCATTCACTCATCAACTCATCCGCCCACTAAAACAGTCCTTTCGCATCTTTACACAAACCTTTCCAAAGTTTAGAATTCTTCACTTTTAAACATTCATCAAGATATTTCTTTTCATTTGTAAGATTTGCAAGCATAAACAATGCCCTCGCTTTCTCTTCACCTTTTACTCTTTTTAAAACTTCTTTTAAAACTTTTATAGCCTCTTTTTTGTTTTTAGTATATTTTGCATAAACAAATTCCACAAAAGGCGAATAAGGATATACTTTATATTCATTTTGCAAATCAATTATTTTTTTTGCAAATGTTGCGGCAAGAAGATAATTTTTATTCTCCATTCCCCATTTAACTATTTTTATATATACGTCTGTATTTTTTATATCTTTTTCTTTGATTGAATTTGCCACTTCAAGAGCTTTTTTGTAATCTCCAAGTTTCCAAAGAGCAAAAAATTTATAAAGTTTATATTTATGGCACTTCTTGTAAACCCCACATAAATCATCTATTGCAATAACGAGGTTTTTATAATCACCCAAGCCTTTTAGAGCTTCAATTTTTCTTTTCATCCATTTAATGAATATTTTATCATCTGGTGAATCAAGATATTTATTACATATTACAGAGGCAAGTCCATAATCCATTGCTTTCATTGCACATTCATAAATTTTATCATCATATTTTTTATCAAGATTAAGATGATATTTTTTTATTACTTCTACGGCATCAATACATTTGTTTTTATTCAAAAGCCATATAGCATATTCTTTTTTAACTTTATTCAAAAATTTTTCTTTCTCAGGAAATAAAGTTTTAGGTACAGAATTTAATTTATCTTCCATTGCAAGAATTTCTTTATATTTTTTAAGTTTTTCTAAAATTTTTGCTTTTTTTACGAGTGCTTTTAGAGCAATTTCACTTCCTTTATATTCTTTAATAATTTTATCAATATATTTAAGCTGAGCATTGAGATCATTTTCTGGTAAATTAAAAAGAACTTTATCTTTTAATGCTTTAAGTGAATCACTATAATCACCAAAAGGAAATTTTTTAAGATACAAATCAATATAATAAAGAGATTTTTTATAATTTTTTGCTTTATAATTCCATACTGCCAAATAATATAGCAAAGGCTCATACATATCATCAGTGTATTTTAATTTTTTAATTAAATCTTCTCCTATGTCAATTGCGAGTGAATACATATTATGTGAAGCTAAAAGTTTTGCAAGGTCAAATGCTTTTTTCTTATCTTTAAGCAAAAACTTTTTATTTGCTTTATATATCTTTTTATAATATTCATAAGCTTTTTTAAAATTTCCACTGTCCATATATCTCTGAGCGAGTCTTGCTGCGGCAAGAGATGCTATATCTATATTTTTAGTAGAAAACAAAACATCTTCATATAATTTCATAGCTTTTTTGGAATCTCCAGCTGAATAAAGCTGATCAGCTAAATAAATCATAGCAAGGTCTGCTTCATTTGTTCCAGGATATTCTGTTATTATTCTGTTAAAAAAATAACTTGCATCACTCAAAAAACCCATTTGCGAGTATGCTTTTGCCATAAGTAGTAAAACTTTTGGAAGTTTGTCGTCATACGCATATTTTTTTATCCATTTTTTACCTATCTCAATTAAATCCTCAGGATCATTATTTTTTTCTAAAAGAACCATTTTCATATATAATACATCAGGAATAAATACCGAATTTGGATATTTTCTTATAAAATCATCAATTTCATCACTTACATCCATTCCTTTTTGAAAAGATTTGAGAATTTCGAAATATTTTAAAACATCTTGCGATTGTTTTGAAACAATGATAGGATTTTCATTCTCATCAACAGCTCCGATAAATATTTTAGGAGAATTTTTGAAATAAAAATTTAATCCCTTAGGTTTCTTTTTGGAAAGATATATTTCCATTGGAGATATAATTATCCATTTTTTAGAGATTTTTTTTTCTTGAAGGCTTAAAAGCGGATTCATATAAAGATTATCTTCTCCTGAAAACAAATAACATTTCTTTTTACATACGATTTTAATAAAAAATTTATGATTTTTAAAATAAGGTATAAATTTAAAAAATGTGCTTTTTGCTTTAAATACATAAGTAGATGGTATTTTATCAAATTCACATAACACTGTATTTTTTTTCTTTATACATAAAAAAGCAAAATTATTATACATCGTTGTAATTTCATTTTTTATATCTGATTTTTGAAAATAATCTACATTGATTTCAAGAGAAAATAATAAAAGAGGAAAGAGAAAAAAAAGTTTTTTCAACCTCTGCCTTTATAGTTTAGAAAGCAACAGTTGAATTTATTACATCTGCCGCAACTATACCGAAATAAATTGTACCTGCAAGTAAAATAAGCTGACCTATTAAACTACCTGCTGACATTTTTACAGTTGAATTAAATTTTGCTTCATCAAAATATAAATGTTTCACAATCCAAGCATAATATGCCACCGCAAGAGCAGAGTTTAATGCCGCAACCAATACAATTGGCCAAAGTCCAGCATCAACCCCTGCATAAAATGCAACCGCTTTTGCCAAGAAACCTGCAAGCAAAGGAATCCCTGCAAGTGAGAAAAGTTGTATTGTAAAGAATAATGAATGAAGAGGAGCTCTTTTCCCCATACCTTTTAAATCATGAAGATATTTAACTCCTGCTTCTCTTCTAAAATCGTTAAGAATCAAAAATACACTTGTTTGCATAAAAATATATGCTATTGCATAATATAAAACACCTGCATACGAATATACACTTGCTGCTGCCGCAAACGGAATCAAAGCATAACCACTGTGTGCTATTGATGAATAAGCAAGTATTTTAGATACTCTTTTTTGAAAAAGTGCCATAAAGTTTGCAAGTGTCATAGTCAAAATTGCAAAGAAACTGAAAATTAATACAGTCGCAATAGGGTAAGCCACCATAAATTTATAAAATGCTTTAAATGTAGCTACTAAAACAACACTTTTTATAACACCACTTAAAATCGCAGCAGCTGCATGGTTTACTTGAGAATAAGCATCTGCTGCCCATCCATGCATTGGAACAATTGTAAGTTTATAGAAAATACCCGCAAGCATAATTGCTACTGCAATCAATGTAAATTTACCACTTACATTCATTTGTGAGTAGTTAAAACTGTCTGTTGTAAAACTAAAAAGTGCAAATCCAAGTAAAATAATACCACTTGCTACTGCACCTGCAATAAATGCTTTAATTGCACCTTCTGCATTATAAAAATTTCTGATATTTGCAACAAGAATATAAGAAATAATGGCAATTACTTCAAATAAAACTACATAAATAAAGAAATTATTTGTCTCTAAAAATCCTAATGAAACGCCGGCTAAAAATAACATCTGAGCAATTAATGGTCTCTCAAAACCTGTTAGCGAAAGGGAAACAGCTGCAAGAGTTGCAAGCAATGCAAACTCCATTAACATTGTGGCCTTATCCATAACAAAATAAGGAAATACTGAATTTAAAGAATTTCCTTGATAAATAAAATATGCAGCAACAATGAAAGCTATAAGAGCAATCATTTTAGCTATAAAAATATTGTTTCTGTAAAAAATCGGAACAATTAATCCTGCCGCTATCAATACTATAAAACTCATTACATACCTCCAAAAAAGCTAAATGCTTTATTTGCAATATCAAAAATTGGTTGCGGATTAACTCCGAAATAAACAATTAAGAATGAAAATACTGCCAAAGCAAATTTTTCAGGGAAACTCATATGGAAATTAGCTTTTTTAACTATTTCACTCGGTTCACCGTGAATTGCTCTTCTAACCGCCCAAATAATATAACCGGCACTGATAAATCCTGCAAGAGCAATTAAAGCAATCCACCAACCGAATGATTTAACTGCTGAAATAATAATAGTAAGTTCACCTACAAATCCCATAGTTCCAGGTAAACCTAACGCAGCCATACCTGCTAAAATAAAAATTGTACTTGCATACGGAGCATATTTCATAATACCACCCATTTCATCCATATACCATGTATGGGTTTTATGATGAAGCCATCCTGCAATTAAGAATAAAGGTGAAATTACAATTGCATGTCCTATCATTTCATAAAGAGCTGCGCTAAGCCCGTCATAACTCATAGTGGCAATTGCCACAACCACAAGACCCATATGTGAAATAGATGAATACGCAACCATTTTTTTAATGTGTCTTTCATATACAGCAAGAAGTCCTGCAAAGAATGTTGTTGCAAGACCAAGCACAACCATCCACATAGCAAATTTAGCAGTAGTAGATGGTAAAAGTTCAACAGTAAATCTTATAAGTCCATATGCACCCATTTTCAAAAGCACACCTGCTAATAAAACAGAAATGCTGCTTGGTGCCTGAACGTGTGCATCAGGAAGCCAAGTATGAAAAGGGAATGTAGGAAGTTTTGCTGCAAATCCTAAAAACATTAACCACCAAATAAGTGCAGGTGTTGCAAGAGAAGCTTCTTTAATTAATGTAATATCCCAATAACCTGTTTGTTTAAATAATAAGAAAAATCCTACAAACATAAACATCGCAAAAACGTGTGTGTATAAGAAAAATTTAATTGCAGCATATACTCTACTTGGAAGTTTGATTTCAATATTAAATACTTTTTTAACTTCCTCACCTTCTGCACCCCAGTAACCAACAAGGAAAAGCATAGGAACAAGTGTAAGTTCCCAAAACATAAAAAACCATAATACATTTGTAGTCATAAATACACCAAAAATCGGTCCACTAAATAAAATCAAAAGACTAAAATAAGCAGCCTGATTTTTTTCTTCCCAAGATGTAAATACAACTAAAATCAAAAGCCCTGCTGTAAGCAAAAGCATTGCAACACTCAAAGCGTCTATTTGAAGTGTAAGACTAAATCCAAAAGCCGGTACGCTTAAAAATTCACCAAGTGGTAAAAAACCAGTTGATTTAATATATTGCAAAACTTCCGGTGCAAAAGCATAACTTTCCGGATGCATTATTTGGTTTAACCAATTTAGTGAAATTATAAAAAGTACTACAAACCATATAAGCGCCACATATTTAGTTATATGCTGTGCTCCTCTTGTCAAAAAATAGACAAGGGCCGAGAGAAAAATCGGCGCAAAAATAATATCAACCGCTACCATTTACAGCCCCTTTACAATTATTAAGATTGCAATAACAATTATAGCAACACCTATTACCATTTGTCCCATATAACCACCAATTCTACCTGTATGTCCTATTTTGAAGAACTTATATGTATAAAGTGACATAGCCACAGTTGCGTTAACTATATAATCAATTACATATGTATCAAACCATCTTGCGGCTTTTGCCATAGCATTTACAAAAATATTTTTAGAAATCCATGTAATCATAGCTTCAACATAATAACCATTAAAAAGTACTTGATGGATTGTCTGTACAAAATGATGAGATGCTATTTTATAAAGAAGATTTAATCCTTTAACATATAATCCCACAACAATTAAGAAAATAATTAACATTGAAGTAAGCATAAATGCTGTCAACCCTTCAACTTCTGGCTCTACTACTTCTTTTCCTACGATATAATGAACTATATCACTTTGCCAAATTGAAATAAAAAGTGTAGTAAATGCCAAAATTCCAAGAGGAAGTCTCATCCAAATATTACTTGGTTTATGAACGCTTCCTGCTATATCTTCATTTCTTGGTTCACCAAGGAATATTAAAATCCAAAGTCTTGTAATATATGCAATAGAAAGCAGTGCTGCAATAGTTACAAAAGTAGCAGTAAATCCATTACCCCACTCCCATGCGGCACTAACAACCATCTCTTTTGAGAAGAAACCACTAAATGGTGGAACACCTGCAAGTGAGAGTGAACCCATTGCAAAGAATAATGCCACCCAAGGAGCTGTTTTAATAAGACCACCGAGTTTCCATGCATCTTTTGTATGATGTGCTATATAAATTACCGCACCCGCTGCAAGGAATAGCAACGCTTTAAAGATTGCATGGTTTACAAGATGAAGCATACCTGCTGCCAAACTTCCAACACCAAGACCTACAAATGCAATTGAAAGATGCGACATTGTAGAATAAGCAAGTATTTTTTTAATCTCTTTTTGAACAAGTGCAGAAGTAGAACCAATGAATGCTGAAAGAGCAGCAACATTTGCAACTATAAATAAAGCTTCTGTATAGGCAAAGAAATCAAACATTCTTGCAACTATATAAATACCACTGTTAACCATTGTCGCACCATGGATAAGTGCAGAAACAGTAGTAGGTCCCTCCATTGCGTTCATAAGCCATGGATATAATGGAAACTGACCTGATTTACCTATAGCACCCATAAATACGAAAAGTGCTACAACCAATGCAAGAGTTTTATTTAATTCACCAGCGTCTGCTAAATGATTTAATTCTACTAAATTTGTAGTTCCTACAAAAATCATTAAAAGAGCAATTGCAGCTAATATAAATATATCACCGAATCTTGTATAAAGAAAAGCCTGCATACCTGCATCAGCTGCTGATTTTTTATAATACCAAAAGCTGATTAATGCATAACTTGCAAGCCCCATAAATTCCCATCCAATAAAGGCACCAATTAAATCTTTTGTAATAACAAGTAAAATCATACCGCCTATAAAGAAAAGTACTTTTGCATAATATCTTGGCTGATCTGGATCTTCACCCATATAATCATGAGCAAAATGGATATCTAAAAACCCAAGACCAGTTGCAATTAAAAGCATTACAATAGATAAATGGTCAATATAAATTCCAAATGGAATAGTGAAGTTACCATAATGTATCCAACTTAAATCAAAACTAATAGGAGTGTTTGAATATTTAATAAATATAGTAACACTTGCTAAAAATAAAACTGCACCGATTATTTCTGCTGTCCAGAAAGCAAGAGGCTGTTTAAACTTACCTAATATATATGCTAGCGCCGCCCCGATAAAAGGCGCTATTAATAAAACATATACTGCATTATTCATCTTCCACCGCCTTATTTAAATTATCAGGGATTATTTCCCCTGTAATTCTATTTGTAAGAATAAAAATCAAAACTCCAGCAGCAGCTTCAAGTGTTGCTATAACAATAATAACATATGCAACAGCCAGTCCTTTTGTAAGACCAAAATGATATGCCGCACTCGCAAGTAAAAGAATCACAGCATTTAAAAGCATTTCAAGTGAAAAAAATATTTTTAAAAAGTCACTTTTACTCGTCACACCATACAAGCCGACACCAAAAAGAATTAAAGCCGCTATGGCATCAATGTAAAATCCAACCATTTTTTATTCCTTTCCATGTTTTAGGGTATGAAGCATTCTAATACTTCCATATAGAATACTTGCTGCAACAACACCCATAAATATTGCAATTAACGAATAAAAATCTGTAAATATTTTAACCTGATCTTTAAGAGGTATTACTTTACCCTCAACAGGAATATCCGGAATTAAAAACGGAACAATCAACAGACCAATAATAACAATTGTTACTATACTTACAGCCCAAGGTCTAATTTTAAATTCAGGAAATTTTGATCCTATTACTGTTACACCAAAAAGTGTAAGAACAACTATACCACCTGTATATACAAAAATTTGGAATAAACCAAGAAGTTTTTCACCTAAAAGGATGTAATAAATCCCAAGTAAAAACATCATACTAACAAATGCAATAACAGCCGATACAGTATTTTTTTGAACCAAACTCATAACCGCTAAAATAATGGCAAGAGCTAAAATTAAAACACTCATTTTTCATCCCCTTTATTTTGTGCAGGTGCACTTTTTTCAGTATTAGATTCATTTTGAGCTTTTGCTGCTTCTTCCGCTTTCTTTTTAGCCTCAGCTTCAGCTTTTTTCTTTGCCATCATTTCAGCTCTTTTCCTTGCTTTTTCTTCTTCTTCTCTTTTTTTCTGTTCAATCCATTCCTCAGGTACTTCCACCCTAACCCAGAAATTTTCAAGGGCATCATGAGTACCCTCAGTAATCATTTCTATATCTCCACCTGCAAGTTTGATGGCTTTTTCAGGTTTTGTAGGACATACATCCTCACAAAGACCACAAAAAATACATACTGCCAAATTAACCTCAGGTATTTTATTTGGTCTTTTAATAGGTAAAGGTTTCATTACAATTGCATCAACTGGACATATTTTATTACAAGCATCACATCCTGTGCAGATATCGTATTTCACAACGTGTCTTCCCCTAAAAATAGGAGATTTGTGAGCTGGTTCTTTTACTATATCTTTTGTTGCAATTCTTGGCTCTGTCCAAGCTTTTAAAACTCTCAGCATTTTTTCAGAAATTTGAAACAACATCTTAAACTCCTACAATATATAATTTTGCAAATGTAATCCACACCAAATTTAATATCGCCAGAGGTGTCAACCAGCTCCATGTAAATTTGAGCATCTGATCAAGTCTAAGTCTTGGGTTAGACGCCCTGATGGCAACCATTACAACTGCAAGAAGCGCTATTTTCAAAAACAACCACCAGAAACTATCAAAAAACAATCCTCTATATCCTCCAAAAAACAGTGTAACTGCCGCCGCACTTACCACTAAAATTTCTGTAAATTCCGCAAATTTTAAAAGCGTATAGTTTGTTCCTGCATACTCAGTATAAAATCCATAAACAATTTCCTGTTCTGCATCAGGAATATTAAATGGAGGCTGTTCAAGAATACCAAGCATTGTAATAATGAAAATTATTGCACCCGGCAGTAAAATAAGCGTTGTAAGCCAAGTGTTAGAATACATAATTTCATATAAATTCATTGTACCAAATAAAAGTGCCGGTGAAAGCGCTGCTAGGAAAAACGGTGCTTCCATTGAAATCATCTGAGCCAAAATTCTCATACCACCTAAAAATGAATATTTGTTATGACTTCCAAAACCTGTAAGGAACAATAAGAAAGGTTCAACTCCAATTAATACAACCAGTCCAAGTACTCCATATTGAGTATCTACAATACCATGCCCGTTATTAATAAGAGGAGTCCAAGGTATTAAAACAACTGGAAGTGCTGCCACAAGAGGTGTAATTATCGGAATAATGTTAAACAAATATGGATCTGCACTTTTTGGAGTAATAGACTCTTTTGTCAAAAGTTTAAAAACATCCCAAACAGTCTGCAAACTGCCTCCCGGCCCGTTATAATGCGGACCTACCCTTTTATGAATATAAGCAAGTGTTTTTCTTGCAAAATAAAATACAAAAAATGTCCAGGCAAGCAAAAATAAAAGACCCGGAAAAACCAAAATATAAAATAACATTTGCCAAATACTCATTTCATCCTCCTATCTATCCAAGTCACCCTGACAGATATGCATGCTTCCATATAGAAGCGGGATATCTGATAAGGTATGACCAGGTATTAATTTTTCAAGCATTCTTGTATGATTCACACTCGGCGCTTTTATTTTAAGTCTGTATGGACTTGTAGATTTTGGCATTGTCACAAGATGCATAAGCATCTCACCCCTTGCCCATTCTACTCTGCTTACAGCTTCACCTTCTGGCATACGGCGTGGCATTTTCACCATATGGTCTTTTTTAGGATCCATTTCTCCGGCTTCAACACCTTCTTCAATTTTTTTCATTGCCTGTTTAATTAAATCAATTGACTGATTAATTTCTTTATATATTATAAAAAGTCTATCTCTTGCATCTCCACTGTCACATGTCACATAATCCATTTCAAGATCACCATATCCTGCATAAGGTTCATCTATCCTGACATCAGTTTTTACATTACTTGCCCTTGCAATTGGACCTTGAAGATAATTATCAATTACATCTTCTTTTGTAAATATTCCTGTATCTTTTGCCCTTGTTGTCATAAGAGGGTTTTTTAAGAAAATGTCTTCAATATCAGGTTTTACACTCTCCCATTTTTCAATTGCTTTATTAATTTCATCAAACCAAGCTTTATAATCATTAAGAGGATATCTAACTCCACCCGGTTCTATACATGCAGTTGCAATTCTTGCACCTGAGTAGTCTTCTAAAACATCAAGGAAATATTCTCTTACATCCAAACACCACATTAAAAATGTCTGAAGTCCCATTGTTCCAAAAAATCCACCCATTGAAATCAAATGGCTTACAGTTCTTCCAAGTTCTCCTAAAATTACTCTCATATATTTAGCAAACGGAGTTATCTCTTTTCCTGCAATCTCTTCCACTGCCTGAGCATAGCAAATCATAGGATTTGTATTATCCATAAAGCAAACTCTCTCAACTGCAACAATTGTTCCTATAAAATCTTTTCTCTCGGCAAGTTTTTCGAGAGCTCTCCAAACATAACCAATATCGGGTTCTACTTTTTCAATATTTTCACCATTTACATAAACTTTAAGTCTAATAGGACCGCTTGCAGGGTGTGTAGGTCCCCAGTGAAGAATGGTTCTGCTGTCTTCATGCCCCATAGTTTCTTCATTTTCTTCATACTCTTCAAAAAATTCATCAGAAATAGCATTTACATTTTCAATTAATTGTTTTTCATGCGCTTCCCAGTCAAAATCTTTTCTGAAAGGAAATTTACCGTAATAATCAGCACTTATTAAAAAATATCTAAGATTTGGATGACCTTTAAATTTAACACCAAAAGTTGAATAACTTTCAAGTTCGTGATAATCTGCACTCTCAAGTATTGGAGTAATTGAATCAATTTCGCACTTTTCAAGTTCTCTATCTATATCAACTTTTAACCATACATTTTTTTTATTGATAATATCTTCAAGAAAATAATTAATCTCCATTCTATTTTCTTCTGGGAAATCAGTAGGTGAAACAGTTGAACAGCTTTTTATACCTGCTTCTTTTAGTGCTGAAACCACTTTTGTAATATCATCTTTGTTTTTAAGTTTAGCTTTAACCCATGTAGGTTTGTAATCTTCAACATATTCCATATCAAATTTATTTAAAATATCTTTAATTTTCTCCATAGCCATCCCTTAAAATTTCATTTGTTTCCAAAGGCCGCCTTGGCTTGACGCGCTTGGCTCACCTCTTTTTATTTTTTCTTTAAGTTCTTCAAGTCCGGCAACAATAGCTTCCGGTTTAGGAGGGCATCCCGCAACAAAAACATCTGCTGGAAGAATTTCCGTCATATTTTTTATAACAGACGGGGACTCGTTATATGGTCCTCCGTCATATGCACAAGCACCGATAGCCACAACATATCTTGGTTCTGGCATTTGCTCATATGTTCTAAGAAGAGCCGGCAATATTTTTTTACTAACAAGTCCTGTAATAAATATAATATCAGCCTGTCTTGGAGTCGGAGTCATAATATATCCATATCTCTCCCAGTCATATCTTGGACCCATTGCCGCTAACATTTCAAGTGAGCAGCATCCGCTACAAAAGTGAACAATCCAAGGAGATTTACTCCTTGCATAATTAAAAAAATCAAGAACTTTTAGCATTTCTATACTCCTTCATACTAATTGTAATAGCTGCAAACATTAAAATTCCAAATACCATTGCCCATTTTAAAGCATCAGGGTTATCGGCAAATACAAACAAACTGAAAAACAGACCAGCCATATCGAAAACAATAAATGCAATTGCGAAAATAAAATATCCGAAATTCGCTTTCATAGGTACTTCACTGCTTGGCGGAAGTCCACATTCAAAATGGTCATTTTTAACTTCACCCGGATTAAATGGTGCTACCATAATCCCTAAGAAATACAATAAAATTACCCCGGCAAGAATTCCGGAAGCATAAATTAAAACAGTTTCCATATACTTCTCCTTTTTCTCAAAATATTATCAAAACTTTTTAGATACCTGTTTTTAATATAGCGTATTATAAGTTAAAATTATAATAAATTTTGTCTTATTTATTTAATATATTTTTAATGTGTTACAAATTGTAATAATTATAGTTTAAATCCAAGTTCTTTTTCAGCATCAAAAGCATTTGCTTTTTCTTTTTGAATCTCTTCAACAAAATCTTTAACAAAAAATATAGGTTTTTTCTTCATAGCAACTTTTAAAGCCGTGTTTTTTACAATAAGCTCAATCTGAGCCGGTGTAAGCTCGTATTTAGCAAGAATTTTAATATCAAAATTTTCCTCAAAATCTGCATTTTTAGGCAGTTTTATTTTCCATACTTTAATTCTGTCTTTAAATGATGGTTTTTCAAATTTTATTTTATAATCAAACCTTCTTGAAAAAGCTTTATCAATAGTTTCTAAGAGGTTTGTAGTAGCAATCAATACACCATCAAACTTTTCAAGCTGTTCAAGAAAAATATTTTGCATTTGATTATGCATTTTATCAGCACTACTAAAACTTGCAGTGGTTCTTGTAGATAAAAATTGGTCTGCTTCGTTTAGTAACAAAACAGGTTTTATTTTAAGTTTATCAGAAATTTCATAATATTCATCAAACATTCTTCTTACATTTTTTTCACTCTCTCCCACATACATAGAGAGAATTTTGCTTGAATCAAGACTTAAAACAGGTTTTTTAAGTTCATTTGCAATAGAATATGCGGTAAGTGTTTTACCTGTACCAGGATGCCCATAAAAAATTATTCTCGCAGATATATCATCAGTTGTTTTTATATTCCATTTTTTAAGTAAATTTTGAACTTTCTTATCTGTCTGTTTCAAAACATTTTTTATCATTTCCATTGTTTTTTTAGGAAGCACTACATCTTTTAGTGTAGTTTCAGGTTCTACAAAATCAAAAATAGTATCTTTAACAATATGTTCAAGTTTGTGTTTCTTGCGTGGATGAATAAGCTCGTTTAATATTTCTTCATTTATAAAATATATTTTTGTATATCCTCCAAAAGCCCCAAAAAGTTCATCATAATCCAAAATACCATCATTTAAAAGTTTTGAAGATTCATCAAGTAAGCTTCTGTTTTTAATTCTTTCAATCTCATCATTACTTATAAGATTTAAAAGATAATTCATCTCCCTCGCATTTTCATTTGTCGAGGTATATTCTTCTTTTAAGAGTGCAAGAAAAATAATCTCTTCTTTGTCATTAAGTTCATTTTCTACAATAAAATTATGTACCGGTAGATCTATTTTAGTTTTATTTATTCTCTCTTTTATCGTATTTTCGATAAGTTTTAATTTACTTTGAAGTCTTTTAATAGATGAAGATTCATTTGAATAGCTGTTTTTTAAATTAGCAAGCTGTGTATAAATTTCTATTCTTAAAAACTGGTCTTGAAGATATTCAAGATGGTCCGTGTAAGGTTTTTTTTCAGGTATCATTAAATCAAGGGAACCTTTTTCAAGAAGTTTTAGAAATGAAACAGATAAAGAAACATTGGCATTGTAAAGTTCGAGTATATTTAAATCCGGTGTTTTTACTCCAAATGAGGCACTTACCATCCACCCTTCATCAATAAGATGTTTTATAAATTCTGCATATTCAATAGCTTCTAATTTATCTCTTTCAAACACTTCATTTAAAAGTTCTCTAACTCTTATATCTTCTTTACCCTCTAAATATCTATCAAGCATATATTGAAGAATTTTAATTTCTTCATTACTAACACCTAATATCTCATAAATTTTACTTTTTTTAGGATGTTTTAAAAACGCCTTTATGTTTTTAATCAAAAGTTCTCCTTGATTTTTATATAATTTTATCAAAAAAGGCATTAAATGCAATTTTTATACTATCCGGATACTTCTGATACAGTTATATTAAGCGGAGAAGCACATAAATACCTTTTTAAGGTAAGAAGAATAAAAAAAGACGAAATTATAAAAATAAGAAATTTAAAAGACGATTATCTTTATCATTACAAAATCAAAGAAATAAATAAAAAAGAAGCGGTTTTAATATTAGACAAAAACGAATTCAAACCTCAAAAACCCTCAAAATTTTTTCATCTTGCATGGTGCATGATAGATCCTAAAAACATAGAAAAAACACTTCCAACATTAAATGAAATGGGGGTTGGTAAAATAAGTTTTATATATTGCGATTTTTCTCAAAAAAATTTCAAATTAAAACTTGATAGACTTAAAAAAATTCTTATTAATTCAAACCAACAATGCGGAAGAAGTGATATAATGGAAATTGAAATAATAGATTCAAGTAAAGAATTTTTCGAAAAATATCCACAATTTACGGCACTTGATTTTGACGGAGAAAAAATAAAATGCGACAAAAGATATTCAAATCCTTTTTTAATTGGACCGGAAGGAGGATTCAGTGAAAGCGAAAGAAAATATTTCATACAAAAAATAAAATTTGACAGTTTCATTTTAAAAAGTGAAAGCGCAGCATGTGCCATCAGTGCCAAAATTTTATTATAATACGCAAAATATTATCAAAGGCGGTCATTGAAAATAGCTTTAATTGAAGATGAGTCTCTCATAAGAGAAACCTTACATGAACTTCTTCAAACCGAATATGAAACAGAAAGCTTTGAAAATATAAAAGAATTCTTAAAAACCGACAAAAAATTTGACATAATTGTCGGAGATATAAACCTGCCTGATGGTAATTTATTGAATGAACTGAGAAAATTCCCACATTTAATCGAAAACTCATTACTTATTATTATCTCAGCAGATGGAAATATTGAAAACATTAAAAAATCATTTGATTTAGGTGCTGTAGATTTTATAAAAAAACCATTTGAATTTGAAGAACTCTTACTTAGAATCGAAAGATTTATAAAAAAGAATAAAAATATAAAATTAAGTGATAATATATTTTATTCACCCTCAAAAAAAGTTTTAATTATTGATAATGAAACAGTAAACCTTACATTTAAAGAATCTGCGTTTTTAGAACTTTTAATAGAAAAAAACGGTGCGTATGCCACATTCGAAGAAATCGAAAATACAGTATGGGGAGAGCCTATAATGGCTAATACATTAGCCGCTCTTGTTAAAAGATTAAGAAAAAAACTTAAAAAAGATTTAATAGAATCCAAGCGATATTTAGGATATCGGTTAATAAAATCATCTTAATATCATATTTTATATTTACAATTGCATAAAAAACAATAAAGGTTAAACAATTTTTAAAAAGAAGACTCAAAATCTGGCAAAAATTTTTTTCCATGATCTTAAAAATAAACTTTTAGGAATAAAATTAATATTGAGTCTTGCGAAAAAAAAACCTGAAAAAACAAACGAAATCTTTGACAAAGTACATAAAAACATAGATGAGAGTATTGATTTAATAAAAGATTATCTGAGTTTAGAACAATATAAAAAAACAAAATTTTTAAAGCATTCGAGTTTTTGTTTAAACTCTTTAATTGAAGAAATTTTACATGAACTTGAAAATGAAATAAATAAAAAAAATATTTCAGTCCATTATAGTGTTACCGAAGAAAATTTAATTATAAAAACAAACAAAGAATGGCTTAAAAAAGCACTTTTTAACATAATACACAATGCCGTAAAATACAATAAACAAAATGGTCATCTTTTTATAAATATTGAATATACAAAAAATGGCTATCTTCTAATAGTTAAAGATACAGGCATAGGAATAAGTAAAAAAGACAAAGAAAAAATTTTCGAAAGATATTATACCAAGGATAAAGATGGCAGCGGAATCGGGCTCAATTTTTCAAAGACGGTAATAGAATCCCTTGGAGGCAAAATAAAATTTGATTCAGTCTTCAATAAAGGCACGGTATTTTATATATATCTTCCAAAAATAAGTAAAAAAATTAAGCTGAAAATGTTAGCTTCAGCATTAGCAGGATTTTTTATTGTCTCTTTTATAACAATAGATTATTTTTATTGTTTAATTCCTCAAAAAGTGCAAATAAAAATTTCCGGAAATATTAAAATAATAAAATTTGAAAACGGGATTGTTGCAAAAGCCAATAAAAATGACGAAATCAAAATAATAGCTTATAAAAACATATTTAATACTAAAACAAGAAACAAATTAATCTTACAAAAATCAGATATTGAAATAGCTACAAATGGCAATAAGATTAAAGTTATAACTCCAAATACTTCTTTTAGCAATTTAGGAACAAAGTTTGAAACAGTGGCAAAAGATAAAACTGCAATCAGTGTATTTGACGGAAAAATAAAAAATAAAAGAACAGTAGTAAATACAGATGAAGGGCTTATAGTTTCAAAAACCATACAAAAAGTTCCTTTGCCCCAAAAAATATCTTATCTAAAAATACAAAACAAACCAAAAACTATAATAAGATGGTCAAGTCCTTATAAATATTTTAAAATTTTAATATCAAAAGATCGATCTTTTTCAAATCCTCCTATTTATGGCTTTTATACTGCTAACAAAATAATTTCTCCTAGTTTAAACGATGGAATATGGTATATCAATATCAAAGCAAAACATAACGACCTTTATTCAATACCAGTTGTTAAAAAATTTATATCTTTAAATAATTATTATAAAGCTTTAAATTATTATAAAAACAATAATATTCAAGAAGCTCTTAAATATATCGAAAAAAGCGTCTCAACAATAAACCATATATCTCCGTTGCCATATTATTTATATGCTAAAATACTTTTTAAATTAAAAAATTACAAAAAGTCATTAAAATATATAAAAGAAGGAGAAAAAGTGGGGCAAAAAGAAAAAATAAAATTATTAAAAGCGAAAATATTTTATTTAAAAGGAAAATATAAAAAAGTTATAGAAATTCTAAAAAACCCTTCAAATGAAGAAGAAAAATTACTTGTGGCAAAAGCATTTTATAAATTGGGTAAATATAAAATTGCCAACAAATATTTATACAGGATACTTGAAATAAATCCTGATAATAAAGAAGCAAAAAAATTTTTAACATTTCCAAAAGGTTTAAAAAAGCAAGGATTTTCAAATGCATTTAATTGATATTATAAATAAATCGGATATCGCTTTAATAGAAGGTGCAAGTAAACTTGGAAAATTAACATTCGCACTTTATGCATATTCTCAAAACGAAAAAATAGAAAAAGTAACAATTTTATCCTCAATCCAGAAAAAATTGATGCAAAAAAGAATCCACTCAATTCAAAATTTAAATGATGAAAATATTAATAAGTTATTGAAAAATATTGAATTTTTATGCTTGAAAGAAAATTGGCTTGAAATAAAATCTTCTTATGGATTTGATTTCATTTATGAAGACATTGAAAGAATAGTACAAAATACTAAATGTGATGCAATAATACTTCACAGGCCTGATTTGATGTTTAGTAATAGCGAATACGATCTTGCAAGATTGTTTCTTGAAAAATTTATTGAAATTGCAAACAATTATGGGAAAAAAACATTTATTACAAGTGATATGAATCATTTTATCACAGAATTTTTAGAAAATTACACAGATATTTCTATGCAGATGAAAAAAAAAGACAATATAAGAAAAATAATAATAAAACATTCTTTGTATCCCGTAACATCAAATTTATACGATTTCATTTTTAAAAACAACAAATTTGAACTTATAAATGAAAAAGAAAATTCTAATATTGATATTGTAACATCCAAAAATGATATGTTAGTTATTTCACAAGATGAAAGATTCAAAAAAATACATTCCTATATTTTTAGTAAATATTTTAATATAGAATTTGCATCAAACCTCAGCGAGGTTATAAAAAAAATAGAAAACAAACCTGAAATAATAATTTATCAAGACCAAGAAACGATTCCTGAATTTGATATCTGTAATACAGTAAAAAATATATCACCTCATTCAAATATTATTTTTATACTAAATAAAGACTATATAAGAGCAGAAGATAAAATGGATGCTATACAATCAAAATGTTATGAAGTTTTTAGCAGAAACTTTAATCTTGAAGAATATATTTTAACCATAGAAAAAATAAATCAAAATTTTTTCTATTCAAATAAACTCAAACTTTTACCTCCCCAAAAAATTGCAACTAATTATGAAAATTTCTGTAAAGCCATTAAATCACTTTATAATGAAAGAATATTTTTCTCAGTAGTAGAATATTCTGAATTTAAAGATGAAATAATAAGCAGACTAAGAACCCATGATATTATTTATAAAAAAGACGAGCTTATTTATCTTTGTCTTGTAAATGTAACCAAAGAGATGTTTGAAAGTAATTTAAAAGAAAAATTAGAATTAACAGATAAATACCATTTTATTGAAGCCATAGAGTGGGACGGTAAATGCTAAAAAAAGCATTGATTTTTTTTATGTTTTCAATATTAATTTTAGCCGATACATTGGAAATTGATGCTAACCAACTTGAAAAAGAGATATTAAAAAACCCAAATGATATATTAAACCGTTTAATACTTGCAAAATATTATGAAAATCACAAAAATTATAAAAAAGCTTTAATTTTTATAAACCAGATTTTGGAAAAAGATCCAAAAAATAAAAAGGCATTGTTATTAAAAAAAGAGATATTATCTTTCCAAAATACACAAAAACTTAATGAAAAATACGGAAATCTCGATAAATATATAAACAATCTTTATGAAAAAGAAAAATATAAAGAAATACTTTCTTTTTATACAAAGTATAAACCTTTATTAAAACCAAAAACCCTTATTAAAATAGCAAGAATCGCAATGTGGGAAGGAGATTACGATCTTTCTTTAAAGATATTAAATTCTTTTAAAGAAAATAATTTGGATGTATTGGAAATAAAAGCATATGATTATTTCTTCAAAGGCGATTATATTAAAGCAAACAGATTATTTAAAATCCTTTATAATGCAACCGGACAAAAAGATTATGGAATAAAACTTATTGAGACATATATTCGGCTCGGCGATGCATTAAGTGCAAAAAAAGTGCTTTATTCTTTGAAATACAAACTTTCAAAACAAGAATACCAAAAATATTTTAATTTAATTGAAAAAAAACTTTTTTCTTACATAAATATATTAAAAAAGCAATATACAAAAAATCCTACATATAAAAATTTAAAAAAATTTATCATTGCATTATATGATTTACAACCTGATGAAGCAATAGAAATTGTAAAAAATTATCTCAAAAACAACCCTGAAAATTTCAAAGCCAAAATTTTACTGGCTAAATTATATATATGGAAAGGAGAAACACAAAAAGCAACAAAAATTTTGGATACTTTTACAGATACAGACAATTATCAGGCAAAACTGCTTTATGGAAAAATTCTTGCTTGGAATGGAATGTATAAAAAAGCCAAAATATTTTTAATGGATGTATATCAAAATGGAAATACAAAACAAAAATATGAAGCATTAAAAATGCTCGGATTTATAGAAATGTGGCAAAATCATAAAGAAAATGCAAAAAAAATTTTTGAAAAACTTTATAAAATAAATCCAAAAGATGAAGAAGTAAAAGAAGCACTTATGATTTTAAAAGGAAAAATAAAACCACTTATTATCAAATATGAAAAACTTCTAAAAAAATATCCCAATAATATGGATTATGTACTGAAATTAGCTGATTTATATTATATGCTCCCAAACTATGAAAAAGCGGCAAAATATTATGAAATCTATCTTCAACACAATCCTGATAAAATAGAAATATATAAAACGCTTGGAGATATTTATCTTGAATTAAAAAAATATTATAAAGGTTTTTCAGACTGGGAATATTATGCAGCTATAAAAAACACCCCTGACGCATATCTTGAATTAGCAAAAAGATATTACTGGAATGGTTTTATGAAAGAATCATTAGATATTTTAAATAAACTCATAAATAAATATCCAAATTACAAACAGGCAATAGAACTAAAAGCTAAAATTTTAAAAATAAATCCAAGATATCTTAATTATAATTATGAAACGGCTATTGAAAAATATTTCAACAACAGAGCCCAAAAACTATTAATTTATGGAGACAGAAGTTATTTTGCAGGTTTTTATAAGACTGCCCAAAATTATTATAAAGATTATCTTTTTATAAATCCAGATGACGCAAATGTAAGGGAAAAATATGCTTATACACTTGAATTTACCGGTAATTATTCGACTGCGGCAGGAGAGTTTTATAATCTGTTTTGGTATAAAAAAAACCCAATTATAGAATATCATTATGCATATTGTTTGCAAAAATCAGGGAAACTAAAAGAAGCTAAAAAAATATATGAAAAATTACTTAACGAAGTACCAAAACCACTTCCGGAAAAATTAAAAAAATTTATTTATAACTGGAAAAAAGCATGGGAAAGTATGAATTTTGAAAAATATGCTTCATTTTATGACAACAAAATAAAAAACAACATTTATTGGAGATTAAAAAAACAAAATATTTTTAAAAAAGCAGGTTTTATAAGCGTAGGGATATATAACCCTATTCTACTTCAAAAAAAAAGAAATATTTATAAAATAAAATTTTATCAGGTATATGCATCTCAAATCAAAAAAGATAAAGGATATAAAACTTTATGGATAAAATGCAATAAAGACAAATGCCTCATAATAAAAGAAAAATGGTCTCCAGGTAAATTCAGACCAGATAATCCTGAAAACTCTCTTCTTATCTTGATAAGAGAAAATTTACAAGAAATTGACACTCCAAAGACTATTATAAAAAACAATGAAAATATTACCTATGAAAATATACCGTCAAAAAAACAAAATAAAAACAGCATTCAAGACGAAAACAACCTTATACAGCCAAATGACTTTATGCCTTTGAATAAAATTTTAAAAAAAAAAGAAACTAAAATAACACTTGCTGAAAAAAACATTACAAGAGAAACAAACACTTCTTTAATCAAAGAAAATTTAAATATTGAAAAATTTAAGATAGTAAAAGTTACAAAAAAAAACGCAATAACCAAAGAAATTAAAAAAAGACCACCTAATTATTTTTTAATTTCATTATATCATTTTCATGATAATCAAAAAACTCACTATAATCACATCGAGGCAAAATATTTAAAAAATTTTGGAAGTTTTGACGCCGGCATATTTGTGCGATTTTTTGAAATAAAACAAGATTTTAAAAAAGATTCAGGAAACATAACAGCCGGTATTATTAGATACAGAGGATATGAAATAACGGCAGGTATCGATAATGCAAAAAAAAGTGATTTGTATTTAAATATAAAATCTGAATATAAACACCATAATATAAATATTTTATATGAAAACCTTGTATATTCAAGAAAAACTATATGCTCTTTAATTCATAAAAGATTAAAACTTGAAGCAAGCAGATACAAACAGCTTAACAACATAAGAGGTCTTTGGTATTCTATCGCAGGAGAATATATTGATGATGGAAATTTAGTTTTTACTCCCCAAATTGATTATGATTTTTATAATAATAAAATATTTAATTCGCCATATGCGTTTTTTTTCTCAGGATGGTATCAGTTTAATTCAAAACAGACAAATTGTTACTATTCACCTGATAAAACTGATTCTAATCTTGTAGGTATTAAATTTTATCCTAAAAACAAATTTGCAGATATAATGTTTAAAGGAGGGATTGGTTATAGCATTTGGGATAAAGCATTTTTATATAAGTTAGGATTTAATGTAACCAAAAATATAAAATTATTCAATATAAATGCAAAGTGTGAATATGCAAACACTTCACCTGTTAACGCTCCTAATAATTATAAAAGTTATGAGTGTTATTTAAATATGGGAAAAACATGGTAAAAACATTTTTTATAATTTTTTTGTCAATACTTATTATTTTGATACTTACTTTTTTATTAACCAGTTATTATCAGACTTTTTACAGTTTAAACAATATAATTATAAAATTAGGTATAGGAATAATACTTGTATTTATTACTCTAGTAGTCCTTAGATATATGCTTTTATTATTTTTTTCAATTCTTAAAGTAATTATGAAAACAGCTGATGAAAAAAATAAATCTCTTGCAAAAAGTAATAAAAAAGTTTCAGTTATAATACCTGCTTATAATGAAGAAAAAGTAATTGAACAATCTATGAAAGGAATTATTAATCAGACATATCAAAATTTAGAATTAATAGTTGTAGATGACGGAAGTACTGACAACACATCATTAAGAGCACAAAAATTTTCTCATCTTCCATTTGTAAAAGTTTTAAAAAAATCAAACAGTGGTAAAGCAAATGCAATAAATTATGGAATTGAACACTCAAATGGTGAGCTTATAATGGTAGTTGATGCAGATTCAAAACTTAAAGAAAATGCAGTTGAATTAATGGCAAAATATTTTGAAGATCCTGATATAGCTGCTGTTGCAGGCTCAGTATATGTCAGTAATCAAGTAAATATACTTACTAAACTTCAAGCCCTTGAATATATTGAGGGTCTAAATATGGTAAGAAATGGGCAAGCATTTTTAAAACTTGTAAATATTATACCAGGACCTATTGGTATGTTTAGAAAACACGCTTTATATGAAGTAGGATTGTATGATGATGATACTTTTGCAGAAGATTGTGATGTGACTCTTAAATTAATTACTCATGGCTATAAAATAGACTTTGAATCAGAAGCTGTAGCAAAAACAGAAGCACCTGAAAATATTTTTGATTTAATAAAACAAAGATACAGATGGACAAGAGGTATTTTACAAGCTATAAAAAAACATAGATCTCTTTTATGGAATTTCAAAAGTAACCCTTCCGCTTCATTTACAATGTGGTATATGCTTTTTGAAGCAATATTGTGGCCTTTTATGGACTTTTGGGTAAATATGTTTATTATATATCTTGCTATAACAACAGGTGTTTCTCTTCTTATTTTTTATTGGTGGAGCCTTTTTACAATACTTGACGTCGCAGGGGCACTTTATTGTATACTTATAACTAATGAAAGTTTATCAATAGTATTTTATGCTGTTTTTTACAGATTATTCTTTATTCTTTTTATAAATTTGATTAAAATATTATCAACAATAGAAGAATGGTTTGGGATAGAAATGAACTGGGGTAAACTTGAAAGAAAAGGAAGAATATGAACCTGCTTGCATTTTTGGCGCTGCTGATACTTATAATAACAATAATCACTTTAGTATTCGGTATAATAGCTTATTTTTTATATAAAACAAGGGAAAAAACCAAAAAAAATAGAAATAAAAAACTTATTTATGAAGATGTATTAAATGAAGTCGGCGGCAATTATATATTTTTTGAATAGATTAAAAACTTTAACAGTTTTTATTTTCATAATACTTTTAACTTTTTTAAGCGGATATATTATTTATCAGCTATTACCTAATGTAAATGGTAATTATATTGCTTTAAATAATCCTAATTCTGTCAAGATAAAAATACTTCTCTCTGATACAACAATAGATATGTTAAGTAATAATGGTTTAAATCCGGATAAATATAAAAATGATATACAAGACCTTGCTTTAAAATTAAAAAAAAATGGAATTTCATATAAAATTATTTCTGACAAAGAACTTCCTTTTTTAAATAAAAATGATATTCTTTTTGCTCCTGATACTTATGCAGTTTCTCAATTCGGCAAAAAAAATATAAAAAAATTTTTAAGCAAAGGCGGAACATTAATTTTTAATTTCAGATTTGGTTACTTTAACGAAAACAACCGATTTTTTAACGCCAAAACAATAGAAGAAATTACAGGCCTTAAAAAATCAATAGATTCAATACCAAAAAAAGAAGCTACTTTTTTTATTCAAAAAAGAATTTCTCCTCTTAATATGTCCAAAGTTCCTTTTAGACAGGATTTAGTTGTATATGACCCTTTACCAATATTTCATTCAGATTATATTCCAGATATTGTTTTAACTAACTGGTCAATTACAACACCTCCGATGGTCAAGAAAAAATATTTATCTATTTATGACGACGGTATTGCTTGGCACGGATTTTATGGTAAAGGCAAATGGTTTTATTTCTCTTTTCCAACATATGTTTTTTTAGATATGAAAGACAAAGAATTTAAGAAAATTATAAATAATATAATATTATTTTCAAAAAGCCTTATTTCAATTTCATCTTATCCCTTTATTAATAAAAAAAATGGAATTTTCATTTCAGAGGATACGGAATATAAATATCCTTACGGATACAATTTTGCCACACTTGCTAAAAAACATAAAATTGACGTCACCCTTTTTGCGGTAGCAAAACTTGCCAAAAAATATGAAAACATAACAAAAGCAATAGCCAAATTTCAAAACTGTGAAATAGGCTCACATAGCTATTCTCATATCAAAATAATGGGTGCCCCTATTGATGTGGAAAAAAGAGAAATAATATATTCAAAACAACTGCTTGAAAAAATCACAGGCAGAAAAATTTACGGATTCAGACCTCCAAGAGAAGAAATTGATGATACAATGGAAAAACTTATTAAACAAGCAGGATATATTTATGTAATGGAAAAATCCAAGCCTTTTTTACTGCCTATGAAAAGAAATTTCGGAATTATTACAATTCCAAGACTTGGAACAGATGATTATACTTATCTTATAGATACGGATTTCAATAAATCCCAAATCCTAAAACACATAATACTTGAAACCAATTTTTTAACTGCATTAAATGGAACATATACATTAAGTGTTCATACACATTTATTATCATATAAATCAAATATCACCGTTTTAGATGCATATTTTACCTATTTAAATCATCATTTGAATTTAAATCCTTTAAAAGGTAAAAATATAGCGCTAAAATCGATACAGGCACAAAATATATATTTTAATTACACAAGTACAAATAATATCATTTCACTTAATATAACAAATAATAATACACAAATGCTCAAAAATATTTCTTTTAGACTCTACAATCCAAATATTAAAATAACCGATATCATACCTGAAATAAGCACTTACAAAATAAAAATTCTTTTACATAATAAAAGTAGAAGATATTATGATTTGCAAATTAGTCATATTCCGCCTAAAACAACTGTTACAATTTTTATAAAATACAAAAAATTATAAAAGTTTTATAATTTTTTGGGCCAAATCAAGTGCTTTTACTCTGTGTGAGATCTTATGTTTTACAGATTCATCAAGTTCGCCCAATGTTTTATTATAATTTTTTGGAACAAACATAGGATCATATCCAAATCCTTTATCACCTCTTGCTTCATCAATAACATCACCATACATAAATCCATGTGTTGTAAAAACACCATAAGGAGTGGCAATGGCTATTGCCGCTGTATAAAATGCAGGTGTTTTTTTGATATTTCTTTTTTTGAGTTCATTTATAAGTTTATTTAGATTATCTTTATCACTTGCATTTTCTCCTGCATATCTTGCAGAAAATATTCCAGGCTCATTATTAAGCGCAGGAACACTTATACCGCTGTCATCAGCCAATACAATATACTCAGGAAGTTTTTCATAAATGGCTTTTGCTTTAATAATAGCATTTTCTTTAAAAGTAGCACCGTTTTCTTCAATTTCAAAAGGTTCTATTAAATCAGTATAAGGGATTACATCATAATTTTTAAGTATATTTTTAATTTCTTTTATTTTACCTTTATTTCCACTTGCGACAACTATTTGCATATTAACTCCTTATTCTATATTTGCTTTTGGAGGTGAAAAATAATATCCCTGAAAATAATCAACACCTAAATTTTTAAGTTTTTCAAATATTTCTTCATTTTCTACAAATTCTGCAATAGTACTTATTTTCATTTCTTTTGCAAAAGAAATAATCGTTTTAACTATTATTTCACTGTTTTTATCGATTAAAATATTTTTAATTAAACTTCCGTCAATTTTTACCCCATCGGGATTAAGTTTTATCAAATAATCAAAATTTGAATATCCGCTTCCAAAATCGTCTATGTATATCAACGCTCCTAAATCTTTTATACTTTTAAGAAAACTTTTAACAATTTCATTTTCACCCACATCTTCACTTTCAACAATTTCAAACGTTAAAAGTTTTTTATTTGTAATAGATGAAATTTTTTCTAAAATAAATGTTCTCATATTCTCATCATCCATATCTTCTAGTGTTAAATTTATAGATATAGCTACATTTTTTTCTTTAATTTTCTCAATAACTTTACTGATAACTCTTTTTGTTATTTCAAGATAAAGCCTTGATTTTTTTGCAACTTCCAAAAAGAAAAAAGGTGAAATTATATTTCCGTTTTCATCAATCAATCTTACAAGAGCTTCATATTTGATAATTTTCCCGTCCCTATCTACAATAGGTTGAAAAAAAGGAACTATTTTATCATTTTCAAGAGCTTTTTTTATTTTTCCAAGCCATTTTAAATGCTCTTTATATCTGTTTAAATCTTTTATTTCTTGACCAAAAACTATATCTTTTTTAATCTCTTTTGCAAAATCTAATGCAATATCAGCTCTTATAAAATCTTTTTTTTCAAAACTTACTCCTGCTCGGAATCTTACTATAATTTCGTTACCATTTATTTGATATGGCTTTTCAAGCTCATTTAAAATATCTTTTATAATTTCTTGGAGTTTTGATTCTTTCACATCAGAAAATAAAAGGCCAAATTCATCTATATCGATATGAAAAAGTTTAAAATTATATTTCTTTTTTAAATTTTTTAATCTTTGAGCTACATTAATAATAAGCTGGTTTCCAGTATCTACTCCAAAATAAAAATTAATATCTTTAAATTTATCTATATTTATCAGTACAATAATATACTTTTTATCTTTTGTTGCATCCACAAATTTGTTTCTATTAGGCAACTCTGTCAAAGGATAAAAGAAGTTTTTTTTGTAAACTTCTCCTTTGTATTTTTTTAAAGTAAAAAATGTTTTATTAATCTGTCGTTTAAGATATTCAAATTCCGCAAAATTCATTTTTTCTTTTAAAACAGGAAAATTTCCTTTAACAGTTGTTTTAAAATGCCTAAGTATTTTTGAAATATCTTTTTTAATACTTGCGTGCATTTTATAAAATATAAAAAGTCCTATTAAAAAAAACAAACCTCCAATACTTAAAATAATAAGAAATATCTTATTAACATTGTCAATAACATTTTGATAAGGAAATACAATAGAAATAATACCCCTCACATCTCCTAAATGATAATTAAATGCCTTATTTCCATATTCTTTTACAATCAGATTATATATATTTGCAGGAACATCTTTATAAGGTATTCCATGACATCTAAGACAAGATTTTTCAATCACAAGTTTTCTTGCATAAAATACATGTCTTTGATTAAAATATTTATCAGCTGAATGAATACTATAATACTCATTCTTATTTTTGTGTTTTTTAAAAAAATTTATTGCTTCTAATTCAGTATTATTAGGCTTGTCTAAAGGATTCCTATATCTATCAGAAGTCTGTTTGACATAATAACCATTTTCTCGCAAGAGTTTTGCAACCTGATTTGTCACATAAGCAGGAGTTATGGCAAAAGGAGATAAATTTTTATCTTTTATTTGTACTTTTGGAGCAATTAATGAAAGATAATGTCTGTAATAAATAAGAGTTTGTGCTTCTAAACGAGCCTGTTGAATTTTCTCTCTTATAACAATCTTTGTAATAAAAAAATATAAAAACCCTAATACAAAAACTGCGAGTATAAAGCCAATTAAAGTCGTTTTTAAAAACTCTTTTTTTAAGTTGGTCAATTTAAAATCTTTTTGCATATTATAACAAAAAGGAGTTAAAAATTAAATTTCTTTAACTCCGTATTTTATATGTTGTTCTTTTTTGTGTTTTGCTATTAAATATCTCCAATAAAGAATCGGAACAACTACCACTGAAAGAAGAGTTGAAGCTAAAACACCGAAAATCAATGAAACTGCAAGACCTTGCCATACTGGGTCTAAAACAATTACAAATGAAGCTAAAATAATAGCAAGTGCTGTCAATATAATAGGTCTAAATCTTGTTGCTGCCGCTTCAATTACCGCTTCGTTTATACTTCTTCCATTCTTAATTAAATCATTTGTAAAATCAATTAGTAAAAGTGAATTCCTAACAACAATACCGGCAAGCGCAATAAAACCAATCATACTTGTAGCAGTAAAGTATGTTTTTGAATGGAAAAACGCTAATGTAATCCAGTTCATTATTGCATGTCCAGGAAGAACTCCTATAAATGTAAGAGGAACTGCCGCAAGAACAATTCTTGGAACTCTGAAATTTTTATAATATGCCACCATTAATAGATAAATAAGTACAACCGCTACACCAAATGCAGCACCAAGGTCTCTAAATACATCAAATGTAAGTTCCCATTCACCTCCCCAGATTAAATCATAAGTTTTACCTGTTTTTTCATCAATGGCTTTAAGATTAAGTCTTGGATTTCCGTCATATATAATTTTATATCCTGGAAGCCCTTTATCTTTAAGAGCAAAAAATACATCAAGGAGTGCATATAAACTTCCTCTTTTATTCATTTCACCAGTAACCATTACCATAGGTCTTAAATCTTTACTTGTAATCATACCATCAAATGGAGCAGGGACTACTTTTACCACTTCTTTTAATGGAATTAATCTATGAGTTGTCATAGACATAATTTTAATTTTATCAAGTGCATTTATAGAATCTCTGCTTTTTTTATCGAATCTTACAAAAATTCCAACTTGTTCTTTTTCGCTTGGAATATGTGCAACACTAACTACCGCTCCTCTAAGTCCCGCTCCGAGAACTTTTGCAATCTGGTCAGTTGTAATTCCAAAAAGAGCCGCTTTTTCTTTATCAGGAACAATTTTATATTTAATAATCTGTCTATCTCTCATTATATCAATATCAACAACTCTTGGTGTTTTTTTATATAGCTCTTCAATATAATTTGCAAGTTTTAATCTTCCTTGCTCATCTCCTCCAAATACTTGCATTAAAAGAGTTGCAATTACAGGTGGTCCTGGAGGATCTTCTACAAGTTTGATATTTGCCCCTGCAAAACTACATTGACCTTGAATAATTGGTCTAAGGCGAGAAACCATATCAATTGAGCTTTCTTTTCTGCCTTTTTCTTTTGGATAAAGATTTACTCTTATCTCTCCATAATTTTCACCTTGTTTCATAGAACTTCCTCTTAGAAGTCCGTTAAAATCCACTACTCCACTGATACCTATAAACTGCTCAAAATCATGAATTTCAGGCTCTTTTGCCAAAACAGAAGCCACACAATCACTTACTTTTTTAGTCATATCTATACTTGTGCCTTTTGGCAAATCAATTGTGATATTAAATGTATTTTTATTAGCACTCGGAAGCATTTTAAACAAAACAATTTTAAACACAGGAAGTGCCATACTTCCAAGAAGTGCAATAATTAAAACAGTAAAAAAAATCACTCTTTTTGGTGTAGATTCAAGAATAGGACTAATTATTTTATAAAAAATTCTGTATGTTTTTGTTTTTTTGATATCAAAAGGCTCTTTATGATCATTTTTATGTTCAGGTAAAAACTTAACTGCTGCCCAAGGTGTAAACATATAAGCTATTACTAATGAAGCAATCATTGCAATAGGGACATTAAATGGAATAGGTCTCATATATGGTCCCATCATACCAGTAACGAAGAACATAGGAACAAATGCTAAAATAATAGCAAGCGTTGCAATATTTGTAGGATTTCCTATCTCATTTGTAGCATATATAGCTGCATATTCTCTTGGTTTGTCACCGATTTCAAAATGTCTATGAATGTTTTCAATAACAATAATAGCACTATCTACTAACAGACCAAGTGATAGAATTAATGCAAACAGTGTAATTCTGTTAATTGTCTGACCTGCTAGCATACCTATAAACAATGTAATTGACAAAATCAAAGGAACAGTAAATGCAACAATTAACGCTTCTCTCCATCCAAGCATTACAATAAGTAAAATCACGATAATTCCAAGTGAAATAAGCAAGTGATAAATAAGTTCATTTACAGCATGATTTGCTTTTTCACCATCATTTCTTGTTACGTAAATTTCAACATCTTTTGGAAGCAGTTTTTTAAGTTCCTCTGCTTTTTTAAGAACTGCCTCAGCAACAAAAACTGCATTAGTTCCTCTTTTTTTACCGACAAATATAGTAACTTGATTAAGTTTTGTATCAACTGGAAATTTTTTAACTTCTTTATGAGTTATTAATGGATCTTCATAAAAAGCCTTACCACCTTCAAAATATGTTTGATGTTTATGCTGATAATCAACTCCATCTACTACTTTTGCTATATCTTTAATATAAATAGGTCTTCCCATATAATCAGCAACTATTAAATTTTTAACATCTTTGACCGAATGAATAAATCCGTCAAATTCAACTGGAATTGAATATTTTTTATTATCAGTCCCACCAAGTGGATAATCTACATTTGCACCTTTAAGTGCCATTGCAATCTGACCGAGTGAGAGATGATAAGCAGCCAGTTTTTCAGGATCAACTATAATATTAAATTGCCTTTTATGACCTCCTTTTATTCCTATAATACTTACATTTTTAACTTCTGCAAGAGGAGATAAAAGTCTTTGTGCAATTCTGTAAAGCTGATAATCATTATATTTTTTACTTGAAAGCGCAAGTGTAACAATCGGAACTTCATCAATATCAATTGGTTTAACAAGGGGAGGCATTACTCCTTTTGGAAGCTTGTCAAGATTTTGCATAACCCTGTCATAAAGTTTTGACATACTTCTGACTTTATCTTGACCGATTTTAAATCTTACAGTCACAATACCAACACTGTTCATTGCCATACCGTATACATGTTTTACACCGGTCATGGCTTTAAGTGTTCTCTCAAGAGGCTCCACTATAACATTTTGAACTTCTTTGCTGCTTGCACCTGGATACATTACTATCACATTTGCCGCAGGCACATCAATTTGAGGATTCTCTTCTCTTGGAGTAAAAAATACTGCAATTAATCCCATCAAAATTAAAGTCAAAGCAATAACAGGAGTTAAAGGGTTTTTAAGAAATGATCTTGCAAGACGACCTGCAATATTTAGTTTAAGTTCTTCTTCTACTTCTTTTAACTCTTCTTCTTTTTGATGAACTTCTTTTTGGAGTTTTTCAAATTCTTTTTCTTTTTTAGCTATTTCATCTTCAAGCATATATATCTCTGTTTCAAGTTTTTTAAGTTCACTTATGTCACAAGCAGAGTTTTTCATCTCTTCTAACTGCTTTTTTTTCTGTTCAACAAGCTCTTTTAATTTTTTTAATTGCTCCATCTCCACTCCTATAATTTTTGTCCATCAACTAAATTCGCAGGTGGATAAAGAATGACTTTTTCTCCGCCTTTAAGGCCTTTTACGGCTATATAATCACCTTCTTGTGAAACCTGTTTTACAGGTACAAAATTTGCAACATCATCATTTGCTATGAATACGCCCACAATTCCTTCTCTTGTAGTAAGTGCCGCAAAAGGAATAAGCACAGCTTCTTCTTTTCCTACTACAATTTTTGCTTTTGCATACATTCCAGGAATAAGCCCTTTTGCATTATTAAATGAATACTTAACAACAAAAGAGTGAGTTGCAGGGTCAGCACTTGGAATAATAGTTGAAACTTTTGCCTTATATGTTTTTTTAAGTGCCGGCACATAAATATTAACAGGCATTCCAAGTTTAAAATAATCTAAATCACTCTCTTTTACAAAAGATTTCGCTTTAAGAGAGTTAAGATCACTCAATACCACAACTGGATACCCAGGAAGTGCCATTTCAGCTACTTTTTTCATTTTCATAGTAACTACACCATTAATTGGTGATTTCACTTTTGCGTATTTAAATTGTGCTTTTACCCTATCAAGCGCAGCTTCTGCTTGTTTTAGCATTCCTTTTGCCATATCAACCTGTTTTTCTCTTATATTTTTCATTAAAGTAATTTTTTCGAAATCTCTTTTACTAACAGCGCCTTTTGCATATAAATCTTTAAATCTTTGATAATCTTTAAGAGCATCTGCATATGCCATTTCAGCCATTAAAACTCCGCTTTTTGCCTGCAAAACGGCACCTTCCGCCTGATTTAGCATTGAATTTATATCTGATGGGTCAACTTCAAATAAAAGCTCTCCTTTTTTTACAACATCGCCTTCTTCTACCGGCATCTGTTTAATAAATCCCATAAGTCTTGTAGCTACCATAACTTGATTTTTCGAATAGATATTCGCAACATAATCTTTTGTAATATTTATATCAGCTTTTTTAGCCACTGCAAATTCATATGCAAACAGACTTGCAACACTCAGTGCCACTGCCATTATTTTTTTCATTTACTCTCCTTTAATAAATCTCCGATTGCTTCTTTAAGTTCAGCCGCCGCCAATGCTTCGTCATATCTGGCTTTTATAAGCTCAGCCCTTGCTTTTCTTGCTTCCGCTTCTTTCATTAACAGTATGGTTATGTTTATCATTCCCTGTTTATACATATATGTATATTTTTTAAGAATTTCTTCCGCTAAATTTTTATTTGTAATTTTTTCTTTAACAATTGCATGTTTTGACTTGAAATTAAAATATTTCTGTTTTACATCAAGAGCTATTCCTTTTTTCATATATTTATAATAATAATCAGTTTGAATTGCTTCTATTTTGCTTTTTTGAACATTTGCACCTCTACTGGCATCAAACAGTTTCCAATTTATTCCAAGTGCAGCTAAATAATAATCTTTTTTAGTGGATAAAGTAGGAGCATTATCATTAAATCCATATTCAAGATGAGCTCCGGCCATAGGATAGTAATCGCTTTTATCCATTTTTACTTTTTTTTGCATAGTCTCTACATTGAATTTCATCCATTTTAAATCATTTCTGTTTTCAAGAGCTTCTTTTATAAGGTCTTTTAAAGATGTATCAGGCGTAAAAATAACTTTGAAATCTTTAACATCATCAATTGTTTCATCATCAGTTAAAAATTTAAGATAACTTAGTGCCAACTGGTATTTGTTTTCAGCCTCAATAAGCATTGCATTTACTTCATTATCTCTTTTTTCAGCTTGTAACAAATCTATATTTGTAGCCATCCCTTCTTTATAAAAATTTTTTATCATATTTACAAATGAAGTTGTAGTCTCTTTTGCTTTTTTAAGCGCATTTATAAAATATTTAGCCGCCACTGCTCCGTTATATGCTTTTAACACTTCAATAGCAAGTTTGTTTTTATCATGCGCATATTTATATTTATTAGCTTTTACCTGTAAAGCAGCCATCTCTTTTGCATATTTCAATTTAAATCCTGTAAAAAGCGGTACTTCATATACAAGCTTTGTTTTGAAATTAGTTCTGCTTCCAGGATTGTTTAAATCATCCGGAGCAGTATCCAAAAGTGAGTTTTGCATAGCCGGATTTTGCATTATATTTGAAAATTTTCCAAAATCTCCTCCGGACATTTGCAAAGCCTGAGAAACTCCGCCTAAAAAATCTCTGAACCCAAAATCTCTAAATGTAGCTTCCCGACTTTCAAGTTTCATCCCAAAAACATACATTGCATTATTTGTTCTGCTGATCTCTTCACTAAGAGTAAGCTTTCCAAAGTTGTATCCCTTCGCCTTACTCAAATCCGCTTTTGCTTTGTCTATGTTTAATTTTTTTGCTTTAAGTTCTAAATTATTATTTAAAGCTTCTTTTAAAACCGTATTAAAATCCACAGTTTTAGCAAACATACCACACAAACAAGCGGAAAGTAATAAAATTTTCTTCATACCGCTCCTTTTGTAAAACAAATTTGCTGAATTTTACCAAAGAAATTTAAAAAGTGGTTGTATTATAAGTAAAAATTATAAGAAAAAAGGAGTAAAATAGTATTTTTTAAATAAATAGGAAAAAAATTAAGATTTTTTCCTGCTCATTCTTTTTCTCTCAGTTGGATCAAGATATTTTTTTCTAACCCTAATAGATTTTGGAGTAACTTCTACAAGTTCGTCATCTTCAATCCATTCAAGAGCTTTTTCAAGAGTAAGCTCAACTGGTGGAACAAGTTTTATGGCTTCATCACTTCCGCTTGCCCTTACATTTGTAAGGTTTTTACCTCTAATCGGGTTAACTTCAAGGTCATTGCTTCTGCTGTGTTCTCCTACAATCATACCGTTATATACTTTATCCCCCGGTTTTATAAACATTTTCCCCCTCTCTTGAAGGTTAAAAATAGCATATCCCGTTGCAGTCCCGTTTTCCATAGAAATAAGAGCGCCGTTTTTTCTTGTGTAAGGTTTTGTTGTAGCAGGTCTGAATTCTAAAAAGCTTGAATTAAGAACCCCCTCACCTTTTGTATCAGTCATAAATTCACCTCTGTAACCAATAAGTCCACGTGCAGGCATTTCAAATTCTATTCTTGTACTTCCATCAGATAAAGGCATCATATTTTTCATAATTCCGCCTCTTGTTCCAAGCTTTTCAATTACAGAACCGCTATATTCATCAGGAACATCAACCACTACATATTCGTAAGGTTCAAGTTTTACACCGTTTTCTTCTTTGATAATAACCTCAGGACGTGAAAGTGAAAATTCAAAATCTTCCCGTCTTAAATTTTCAGCCAAAATTGCAATTTGAAGCTCTCCTCTTCCGCTTACTTTAAATTTTCCTTCACCAAGCTCTTCAATTCTCATGGCAATATTTGTTTCCATCTCTTTAAAAAGTCTATCTCTAAGCTTAGGAGCTGTTACATTTTTACCCTCAGTTCCTGCAAGAGGTGAATCATTAACACTCATAATTACGCTGATAGTAGGCTCTTCTATATGAAGAGGATCAAGTGCAACTGGATTATCTTTATCAGCAATTGTATCTCCTACATCAAGTGCTTCAAATCCAGCAACTGCAACAATGTCTCCGGCTTTTGCTTCATCTATTTCAATCCTGTCAAGTCCTAAAAACCCAAGAAGTTTTGTAATTCTACCGTTTATTTTTTGTCCGTCCGCTTTTATTAAAGTAACCTGATCACCTTTTTTAACTTTTCCGTTAAATATTCTTGCAATACCGATTCTTCCTACATAATTATCATAATCAAGTGTAAAAACCTGCATTTGAAGAGGTTTTTCTACTTCACCTGCGGGTGCTGGAATATATTTTGTAATTGCTTCAAAAACAGGAGTCATATTGTCATTATCGTCTTCAAGTTCCCATTTCGCAATTCCGTTTTTTGCAGCTGCATAAATTACAGGAAAATCAAGCTGGTCTTCATTTGCACCCATACTTACAAACAAATCAAACACTTCATCAACTACCCTGTCAGGCTCGGCTGCGGGTTTATCAATTTTATTAACTACCAAAATAGGTTTTAGACCAAGTGAAAGTGCTTTTTTTACAACAAATTTAGTCTGAGGCATAACACCTTCTTGTGCATCAACAAGAAGTAAAACACCATCAACCATTTTAAGTACCCTCTCAACCTCTCCGCCAAAGTCGCTGTGCCCCGGGGTATCTATTACATTAATTTTATAATCATTCCATTTAATCGCCGTATTTTTAGAAAGAATTGTAATACCTCTTTCTTTTTCCAAATCATTTGAATCCATTACTCTCTCACCGATTTCTTTTCTTTCATCAAGAGTTCCGGATTGTTTAAGAAGTTCGTCAACAAGGGTGGTTTTACCGTGGTCAACGTGAGCTATAACTGCTATATTTCTGATATTTTTCATTAATTGCCTTTAAAAAATTTTCGCAATTATATCACAAAAACTCTTATACTGTTTAACGCTTTTTCCTTACACATACACCTCTTTTCTCATACTTGCTTTCACATCCCTTCTTACTTCTCCCTACTTTCCAATTTAAGTTATAATAATAAAAAAAGGCCTGCCATGGTAACAAATGCAGAAATAGCCAAAATGCTATCTCAAACTGCTGATTTACTTGAAATTAAAGGTGAAAATCCTTTTAAAGTAAGAGCATACAGAAACGCCGCAAGGCTTGTAGAAAATTCAAGCAAAGATTTTAATAAACTTGTAAAAGAGGGATTTGATTTAACAAAACTCCCGGGAATCGGGAATGATTTAAGCACTTATATTAAAGAAATAGTTACAACAGGTAAATTTTCAAAACTGGAAGAGCTAAAAAAAGAAGTTCCCCAAGGACTTGTAGATATGCTCGCCATTGAAGGACTCGGACCAAAAAGAATCAAACAAATATATGATGCTTTTCACATAACGTCACTTGATGAGCTTAAAAAATATGCCGAAAACGGTGAGCTTGATAAGCTTCCGGGCTTTGGTCCAACACTTATTCAAAAAATTTTAAAAGGGGTAAAACAGCTTAAAAAAGCGGGGATCAGATTTTTATGGGCTGATGTTGAAAATGTGGCAGAAGATTTAAGAGAATATCTTTTAAAATTTCCGGGCGTTGAAATAGTGGAAATTGCAGGAAGTTACAGAAGAAGAAAAGAGACAGTCGGAGATCTTGATATTTTAGTGGTAGCCGAAGATTATCCAAAGGTCAGCGAATATTTTATTAAATACCACAGGGTTAAAGAAGTCCATTCAGCCGGACTTACACGCTCAACAGTTTTTCTTGACAATGACCTCCAAATTGATTTAAGAGCTGTGAGCAAAGAAAGCTATGGAGCGGCTCTTCATTATTTCACAGGAAGCAAAGCTCATAATATAGAAATCAGAAAAATCGCCATTGAAAAAGGGATGAAAGTAAACGAATACGGTGTATATAAAGACAATAAAAGAATAGCAGGTGAGAGTGAAGAAGAAGTTTATAAAGCAGTGGGGCTTTGTTATATCGAACCTGAACTAAGGGAAAACAGAGGCGAGATTGAAGCGTGTATAAAAGGAGCTCTTCCAAAACTTGTTAAACTTGAAGATATCAAAGGGGATTTTAATATAAATATAGATATTAATCATGCGGTAAATTTTGCCATTGAAAAAAAATATAAATATATAGCCGTAAATATTAAATCTCAATCAGACATTGAAATGATAGATGAATTAAATGAAAAATATAAAAGAAAGCTTAAAATTTTTAAAGCCTTTAAAACCAAAATATTAAAAGACGGCAGTATTGAAGAGAGTGAGCTTATGAATAAGGCAGATTTAATTATCGGAGAAATTACCGATAATTTAGATCTTGATTTTCAGGAGCAGACAAAAAGAATTCTTAAAGCATTTGAAAAGATTAATATTTTAGCTCATCCTACTTGTAGAATTATTCAAAAACGCTCTGAAATAAGAGCAGATTTTGAAAAAATTTTTGCTACAGCCGCTGAAAAAAACATTGCACTTGAAATCAATGCTAATCCAAAAAGGCTTGACCTGCCAGATCCTTTAATAAAAGAGGCTATAAGTAAAAATGTAAAACTTATAATAAATTCAGACGCTCAAAACGAAAAAGAGATGGATTTTATAAAATACGGCATAAATCAGGCAAGAAGGGGATGGGCTGAGGGAAAAGATATTATAAACAGCTGGAATTTAAGAGAAGTTAAGAAATTTTTTCAAATTTAAAAATATCTTTTTTTATAATTTTTGAAAGTTTATTAAAATCTTTAAGAGAAATTTTATGGCTTAATACATAAAGATTAAAAAGTATATGCCAAAGTGAACCTTTTACAAGATTATATCCCGCTTCATCTTTTAGGGCATATGCTTTTATTAAATCTTCTAAAAAATCAATAAGCCCTGTTAACTCCTTATAATTTTCAGGTCTCTTTTCCATTGCTTTTGATACAGCAAATAAAAGATTATGAGGATTTACATCAGGAGTTTGAAAATTTGTATCTTCAAATAAAGAGAGTATTTTATTAACAGCTTCTTTTTTATTTATTTTTGGAAGTTTTTTATATTTTAAAGGAATACTTCCCCTTATAAACGCACCGTCACTTAGATTATAAACTTTTAAATTCTCTTTTTGTATCAGTTTTTCAATATTTTCTTTTGAGGTTAAAAACAGTGAATCGGTATAAATATCATCACTGAAATTTCCTTTTACTTTAAGACCGCTTTTTTGAATATCTTCACTTTTGTCATAAAAACTGTTTTTTGAATGTTTCCTCTCTCCTAGTCTAAATCCTAAATCCATTCCCACAAGATATATCTCTTTACTTACCATAGAAGCTATTGCAACACCTGCGTTTCCTACAAGTGGAGAAGTCAATTTTAAAGGAGTATTGTAAAATTTCTCAAAAGTAAAACCACTTCTTATATACATTAAAGGATTTTTTGCCATTTTAAAAACTTTTGGATTAACAACACTTGCACCTATAAAATATCCTCTGTATTTTGGCAAAATATCTTTAAGGGCATCTATTAAAATATCAATTCTTTCCTGCTCAATATGAAAATCACTCTCAATTCCCTCATTCATTAATGGTTTTAATGCAGTTCCAACTGAAATAATAATCATTGAATCTCTGTTTTCTTTTAGAAAATCAAGACTTCTTTCAAGACTTTTTCCATTAGCAACCACACAAACCGGGATATTTAAATTGATTTTTTTTAAAAGTAATTTATATCTGTTGATGTTCTTTAAATGGTTTTTAATGCCTTTCATTTCATCTTCATATGTTCCCCAGCCCCTGAGTTTTGCAAGTGAGAGATTTTTAAAGGTATTTTTGGCTTCTTCAATCAAAGGATGATTATATGTAGTAAGACTTAATTGCAAAAAAGTAGATGTTATAACTCTTTCATACAAAAATTTCTCAATTATTTTTTCATTCAACCTGCCTCCAATTTGTATAAAAAACCTCTCACCAAGTTTCTTATAAATCTTTTCATAATCCACAAAATATAAACTTATGGCAAAAAATTCGGGATTCGGTTCATATATAAGCAATGATTGAAATTCAAAATTATCAGTAAGAAGTTTAAGATGATATCCCGATAAAAGTCCGTAAATAATCGTTGTGGATAAAAAATTCTTATCAAAATAAAATCCGTCGGTATGAGGCAGTTTTTGGTATTTATAAATCATTTTATTAATTATTTTTCCAGTTATATAAAATCTCTCTTCATCCCATTTTTTGGGAATAATATAAGCAAAATCTTTTTGCCACAAATCATTGTGAGTCGGATAAAAAGCGAATTTTTTTGAATCTTCCGCAATAGAATTAGGATATATATAACTGCCTGTTGCAGTATCAAAAATATTGTCATTTTTTATTATAAAACGTCTGTTTCGCAATGAAGTTACAAGTTTATAATAAGCGGGAAGATTTTGATAAAGGAATTTTATATTTTTTTCAAACAGTTTTTGCATTGTAACTCCGCTAAAAGAAAAAGACTTTTAGCGAAATTATATCATTGTTTAAGCTGTAAAAGTGTATTTAGCATCTGGTCTGATGTTGTAATTGTTTTTGAGTTTGCCTGAAAACCTCTTTGTATAACTATCAGCTGTGTCAAACTTCTGCTCAAATCCACATTACTCATTTCAAGTGCGCTTGGCTGAATAGTACCTCTGCCTCCTGTCCCGGCAGTTCCGATAATCGGATCACCTGAGTTTGGAGACGCGCTAAAAAGTGTCCCCCCTTCACTCATAAGTCCTTCATTATTTACAAATTTTGCCATTGCAACCTGAGCAAGAGAATAACTTCTTCCGTTTGTAAATACTCCTATAATAGTCCCTGTCTGATCAACTACAAGCTGTTGCAAATCTCCTCCCGGATAACCGTCCTGAGTCTGTCCGGATGTGGCACTCGGTGCTTCAAACGATGTAATCCCATCAAATTTGCCTAAGGTTCCTAAATTAAGCTGAATAGCCTGTCCCGGATTTGCACCGTTGTTTGGATTAAAAATAAGACTTGGAGGATTAAAACTTTTCAAACTTCCATCAGGATTGAATTTGATATCTCCAAATGCCGGCTGATCTAAACTGCTTGGTTTTGGAACCTCAGCATACCATTTCCAAACCGTAGGGTCATTTGGATTAGTTGAAGTATGCCATTTTCTAAAATGAAGAGTCAAAGTATGTTTGCTTCCAAGTGAATCAAACACATCAATACTTGTTGTATGGGTAGCGGCATTGATATCCTGAGTTGTAGCCACTCCCCCAGCTGCCAAACTTCCGTTAATAGGAGAAAATGCATCGGTAAAAAGCTGATTGTCTTTACTATCATCAGGATAACCGCTTATTTTTATATTAAATGAATTTGGCGATGTATTTAAAATTTGTAACTTTCCATCTTTATTAATATTTACATTCCCACTATTATTTGTTGTTGAATTTAAAGGATCTCCGCTGTCATCAATAGCAAGTTGCCATAAATATACAAGATCCTCTATATCATGGAAATAATATACATCATTTTTCTTAATAAGGTTTGAAGAATCTCCGTTACCGTTAAGAGGGTTAAAAATAGCTTGAAGTCTTCCAAGTCTGTTATCAGTTGTAGTATCGGCGGCATTTCCGTTAGAGTCCTCCACTTCTACATCCTGAATTCCATTACCGTTGCTTTCAACTATTTTACCATCTTTAACACTCACTATATCATCAAGTCCCAAATTATTAATATCTGAATTTATTAAACAGCATAAATCATTAATTGTCTGAAAATCTTTTCCATAGATATAAGTTTTTTCTGTATTGTTTGAATCACCGTATGTTATTTTTATTTTTTCATTTACATTATAAAATGCTCTTTTATCATTAGAATCATAAGTCCAGTGAAGACCTTCATTTGAATCAGTCGTTATAGGTGTTTTTGCCTGATAACTTCCACTTGTAGTCGCACATCCTTCTGTTTCATTTATAGGATTTGAAGAATAAATAAATTTCCTGTTTTCTCCAAGACCGTTAATATTTGCTATAAGCCCCTGTCCGTCTTCCAGATTAAATGCATTACCGTTTGTATTAAAAAGTTCACCCACATCATCAGCACCGATAAAAGAATTTTGAATAGCTTTTAAATTACCTGATGATGTAGAAGGTCCATCAAGTCCTTTTAAAACACCCTCTAAAATATTATTTGTGGATGAGAGATGAACTTCTGTTTTTATTCTGTTTGCTGGGTCAATAATCTGTCCATTACCACTTAAATAAACTTTATACTGTGTAGAAGGCATTTCTCCTGTTGTATCTTTTATAATTTGATTTATTTCGTCAAGTAAATCTTTTACAGTAGTAAATTTTCTGTCTGTATCGGATATACTTTTACCATAAGTAAATTTATAAATTTCAGTATTTGTGTCAATATTACCATCTCCGTTTTTATCTATTGCAACAGAAATATAATCTGTATCCGGAGTCAGCTTAATAATTTCACCATTTGCATTAAAAATTCCGTTCATATCATCCAAAGGATCCACAGTTGCCCTTGTGCCGCTCATTTCTGTAATATGATCACCGCTGTTTAAATTAGCTTTAATCTGAATTTTGCTTGTGGCATGGGCAGGGGTTGTAAGTCCAGGCGGGATCGAAATAGGTTTAACACCGCTTGCCGTATCAATTGTATGTGTTTCAGGATCTGCAAGCCATCCTTGAACTATATATCCGTTTGGATCGACAAAATTACCATTTGCATCAAAAGTAAAATCACCCGCTCTTGTATATCTGTATGTTTTACCTCCGTCATCACTTACTACAAAAAAACCGTCTCCACTTATAGCCATATCAGTATTTTTATCTGTATTTTGAATACTTCCTTGTTTAAAAATTGTCTCAACAGCACTTACAGTTGCTCCAAGTCCAACTTGCAGTGAATTTTTACCACCAATAGTTCCCTGCGGCGCCGTTGCTGATTTTACAGTTTGAGATAAAAGGTTTTGAAAATTTGTTCTGCTGTATTTAAAACCTACCGTATTAACATTGGCAATATTGTTACCTTCTACATCCATAGCAACTTGATGAGCGTTAAGTCCGCTAACCCCGCTCCACAAACTTCTCATCATTTTTGAATCCTTTGAACTTTTTTATTTAATAGCAATTTTTATTCCAAAATCTATAAATTCTCAATACAAATTTTAAAAATCGCTTCTAAATACAACATCCTCACATTCACACATTCACACATCTACCCATACACCCATCAACTCATCCACCCATCTACCTTTTAAGATTAATAGCCCTTTGTATCATCTCATCACTTGTAGTAACTGTTTTAGCAGCGCTTGCAAATGCTTTTTGAGTTATTATAAGCTCAGTCATTGCCTGTGCCATATTTACATTAGAAGTTTCTATCATATGAGAATGAACAGTACTTCCAGCAATATAACCTCCGGTTTGGTCTTTATATAAAAACGCCTTGTTTGAATTGGAAGTTTCTTTAAATAAAGAACCTCCGATACTTTCAAGCCCCTGGTCGTTTGCAAAATGAAAAACAGGTATTGTCGCAAGTTTCACGCTTTTTTCATTAGAAAAATTTGCAAAAATATTTCCGTTTTGGTCTATTTCATAATTTTTAAGATATCCTTCTGATACTCCGTCTTGATTAAAAGAATAAGACACTTTATTATCTATTCCTCTAAATGAACTTAAATCCGTTTTGATAGTTATGGGTTGAGGTAAAGATAAAGAAATCTGTTTAGGAGACAGTAAAAATCCTTCGTTATTAAAAGTAAAATCAACACTCTGTTTTGATAAAATCTCATTATTTTTAATAACAGAAATATTTCCGCTCCATATCGTATTTCCGTTATTAACTTCTTTTTTTAAAAATTCAAAACTTATAGTGTCCTTATCACCGTTTGCTTCATAAATATACCCTCCAAAACTCTTTTTGTTTGCGGTAAATTCATAACTTTTAGCAACTGTCCCAGGAACTATTATATTTCCTGCAGAAAATATATTATTAAAAAATGCTTCATTATTTTCAGCTGTTCTTTCAAATTTACTGTTAATTGTTGTTGTAGCAGAGAGGTTTTTTATAACAATTTTTCCATCTTCCACATTTACTTCGGAAATGCCTGGATATATGGTATTTAAAGCATCTTGTATTTTTTTTGCAAAAGAGTCTATTGTATTAAATTCATTTTCAGATTCGGGTTTGTTTTTGTATACATACAAATAACCGGCAGCATTTTTTACAATATCGTCATTTGATTTGATTAAAAGTGAATTTTTAGAAGCTATCGTAATCGAATCACCATTTTTATAATATAAAATACCTTTGTTTTTTAATTCATCCGCAAGAGAATTAATAATATCTTCTTTACTGCTCCCATCAGGCAGTGTAAGTTTTATTTCTTCACCATTAACACTAAAATCAATATTTACATCTTTACCGTCTTTTTCATCATCTTTTATACATATTTCTTTTTGAAAAAGGCCGTCTTTATAAGTTATATTATCACCAAGAGTATAGGCTATTGAATTTCCGTCAACCATATTTAAAAAATTTCCGTCTTTATCGTAAAGTGCTGAAAAATAAAGAGTACTATCAGCCTTTGAAGGAGTTATTAATTTATCATCATTATTTAAATTTGCTTTTATTTTTATATTTGACGTTGCAACTGCTGGTAAAATCACATTATCCGGCAAAGAAATAGGCGAAAACTTTCCTGTATTTATCAAATCATCGGTATTGACAGAAGAATTAATTACATATCCGTTTTTATTTTGCGTCATATTGTTTGCATTTGCAACAATTAGATATGCCCCTTCGTCATTTACCAAAAATCCTTGTGCATCCCTGCTGAATTTACCGTTTCTCGTATAAAAACTTTCATCTCCTTTTTTAACTTCAAACCATCCTTCTTTATCTAACGCCAAATCAAAAGTATTATCCGTATTTATCAAACTTCCCATTTGTAAATTTTTTGCTGTTGAGTGGAGTGTGCTACCAAGTCCGACATCAGAACTTACGGGATTTGAAGATAAATTTTCAGAAAAAATTGTCTCAAATTCAGGAATATTCTCTTTATAAGCTGTTGTGTTTATGTTTGAAATGTTATGTCCCCATATATCTATACCGTTTTGAAAACTTTTTAATCCGGTAATTCCGTTATAAAAAGATGTTGTCATCTGTTCTCCTTCCGCTTCCCATTTACATATTCATTCGTAGACATATCCATTTACTCATCCACACATCCACTCATCAACCCATTAACTTAACTCACCCCTGCCATTCATATATTTCTTTTATTTTAGAAAAAGGCACATAATTGTTACCCAGTTTTGCATAAGCACTACCGTCTTCAAACCTTACAGATTCAATAGGATAAGCCCCGAGTGCCGTTTGATGTTCTGTATTATCAGGAGAAGTAAATTTTGCAGTGATTTCATATGTATCGCTTGGCACTCTTTTACCATTATTATCTGTTAAATCCCAATCAAAACTTAAAATACCCTTAGTATGCGCTTGAAGTGGAAATTCCCTTACTATATCCCCTTTTTTATTTTTAATAATCACTTTTCCACTGCTTATATCATTTCCAAAATAAAGTTCAAAACTTTTTGATTTGTCTTCATCGGTAACATTTAGATATCTCTCGCCTGTATCTGCCATTTTTCCAATTGCACTTATTGTATTTAATTCTTGTGATTGGCTAAGCTGAGAAGCTAATTTTTCTAATGTAGATTGCATATTCTGATTCATTTCAAGTGTTGTAAGAGAAGCTGTCTGCTCAAGCATTTTGTCCGTATCCATAGGATCTGTCGGGTCTTGCATTTCAAGCTGTTTAATAAAAAGTTTTAAAAATGCATCTTTATCAAGCTGTGATTTTGGATTAAAAACCTTATCAGGCGAAGGGGCTGTTTTAGTATTTTGGTTGACTGAATTTATAGGCATTTTTTCTCCTTATGCGTATTTATATGTAAAATCAATAACAAGTTCATCTTCTTCATTTGGAACATTTGATATTTTTTGAAAATTATCCTGTTTTTGATGTTTTCTGTTTTGGTCGTTTGAATTAAAATTCATATTAATATTTGTAAATCCCATATTTACAAGCGAATTTTTAAGCTCATTTTGTTGTGTTGTTAAAAAATTTATTGTTGTCGGGTTATTTGTATTTATCTGGACATTAAGATTTTCCCCCTGATGTCTTATAACTACTTCTACTTTTCCAAGTTCTTTTGGATGAAGTTCAAGTGAAAGCTTGGTAAGAGGAGGCTTATAATTTTCAACAGCTTCTTTTAATGATGAGACAAAAGTTCTTATATTTTGTTTTGCCTGAATTATTTTATGTTTTAACTCTGTATTAATTCCACCATTAAAAATCTGATTATTTTCATTATGCTTATGTTTTTTTAAAGGTTGTGTTTTTGTTTTTAAATTTACATTTATTATATTTTCATCACTGTTTTTACTAATATTTTCGTGTAAAAGTCTATTTAAATCAATTTTATTGTTATTTAAATTTTGAACTTTTTCATTTTTAGAAATTGAATGTATATTTTTAAAACTTAAAATTTCGCGTTTTTTTATATAAGTTTTGTTATCAGATTTAAAGATTTCTTTTTTTATCAAATTAACTGCTTGTAAATTTTCATTATTTTCTTCTTTAACAACAATTTTTGTAAGATTCAAACCGAATTTTTTAGTTAAAGTAATCAAATCTTTTATATTTGAAACATTTTTAAACTCTTTTGTATTTACAAGAACTTGAATATGATTTTCTGTTTTTGCTTTTGAGATTAAAATATGCTTTATTTCTTTTACAATTTCATTTTGCAAATTTAAAGGTATATGTTTTGTTTCTTCTTCAAATTTTTTATCATCCATTATTAATTTTTCTAAAAAAGAAACTTTTTGATTTTTCCCATTATCATTTATATAATTTGTTTTTGGAGAAACTTTAACAATTCTTTTATTCTCTTTAATAAAAGATTTTTTTATAAAAAAAGAATCTGACTTCTTATTTTTATTGCTATGCTGTTCGTAATTCAAAGTTTGAATTTTAAGTCTCGGATTTTTTATTTCTATTTTTAATTTTTTAATACCAAACTTTTCAAACAGTTTGTTTTTTTCATTCTCTGAAAGATTTGAAGCTGTAATTATTTTTTTAATAATATTTTTATCATCAATATTTTTTAAAAGCTCAAATAAAAAATCACCACTTTTAAATGTTGTTTTTTTATTATCAAGCAGGTTTAAAATATTATCAAACAATAGAGGCTGAATCATACTTAGCCTTTTTTCTAAGACTAAGCAAAACTTATTCCAAAACTAAAAAGAATCTAAAAACTCTTTTACTTTTTCATTAAGAGGCAAAACGACTTTTTTTTGTTTGCTTGTTTCACCTTTTATCTCTATTTCACTTTTTGGAACTTTAAAAGTTTTTGAAAGAAATTTTATCAGCTCTTTATTTGCAGCACCCTCAACAGCAGGAGCTTTTATATTGATTTTTATCTGATTTTCATCATAAATTCCCGCTATTTTGTTTTTAGATGAATTTGGCTGTGCTTTTATGTTTATAATTACTTTATTATTTTTTATTTCATAAAATCCCATTTATTCCCTTTATAAAATTTCTCATACATTTATTCACTTATCAACTTAATACTCAAAACTTAAACCTTAAAACTGCCCTTCCTATGACCTACTTGATTATTTGCAAAATTTTATTAATATCTACTACATTTTTAATTTTAGTCGGTTTTGCCTTTTTAATACATTCATTAATATTTTCAATATCACAAATTTCTATGTTCTCAACCTCTTTATAAAGAGCTTTTTGATTAAAGTAATATTTTCCGCTGATTACCGGCTTATTAAAATATGCGGCTTCAATTGGATTATGCCCTCCTACATTATCTACAAAACTTCCGCCAAGTATCACTACATCTGCCACAGCATATAAATTTACAAGCTCACCCATTTTATCACACAAAATCAAATTATCTTCTAAATCACATTTTTCACTTTTCACTTTACATTTTTCACTTATTCTGACAACTCTCCCAAACTTTTTTATAATCTCATAAACTTCATCAAATCTTTCAGGATGCCTTGGAACCACAACAATCTGATAATTTTCTAAATCAAGATTTTTTAATATCATCTCTTCTTCATTTTCATGTGTTGAAGCTAAAATAATTAAAGGTTTTTTCTTAATGTAATTTTTTGTAATTTTAGGCTCGAAATAAGTTTTTATATTACCTACAACTTTTACATTTTTAGCTCCAAGACTTAGCAGTCTTTTTTTATCTTCTTCACTTTGGGCCAAAACAAAATCAATATTGTCAAAAATTTTTTTATAAAACCATTTAAACTTTAAATATTTAGGATAACTTTTTTCACTTATTCTGGCATTTAAAAGAACAGTTTTCCCACATCTTTTTTTAGCGATTAAAAACATACAATACCAAAATTCCGCTTCCATAACCACAAGAGTTTTGCAAGGCATAATCCAAAAATAAAGAAAAATTTCATATGGCAGAAATCTTACATCTGCATTTTTATATTTTTTTGCCTCTTTGTATCCCGTATCCGTAATAACACTTAAATTAACTTTATCTAATCGTTCAATTAAAGGGTTTAGTGCTTTTGTCTCCCCAAGTGAGCATGAATGAAACCAGTAAGTTTTATTTTTAAAAGGAGGATTATTATAAAGAAAAAATCTCGCAGGAATAGATTTGCGGTATTTTGATTTAAAACTTAATATTAATAAAAAAGGAAGGGAAATCAGATATAAAATGAAAGAAAAAAAGCAATAAAAAAGAGTAAAAAAATTCACTAATTTTTACTCTTTATCTTTATCTTCTTCTTCAACAAACAAAACTCTTCCACAGTGAGGACATGTAACTATTTCCTCACCTTTTAAAACTTCTGAGAAAATTTTGTCATTAATTTTCATATTACATCCGCTGCATGCTTGTTTTTTAATAGGGGTAACAGCTGTAATTCCAGCCCATCTTTTAATTTTTTCATAAAATCTGTAAATATTCGGATTCATTTTTTTGATAAGTTCATCTCTTTTTTTATAAAGTTCCTCTTTTTGTTTTTCAACAGTTTCAAGCTTTTTATCAACATCTACTTTTGTAAGTGTAATTTCTGCATCTATTTTTTCAATTTCTTTTTTAAGTTCTTCTTTTTCTTCTTCTTTTTGTTCTAAAATTTTTTCAAATCTTTCAATCTCTTCATTTGCAGCTTCTATTTGTTCACGTGCCAGCTCTTCTTCAATTTGAAGCGCTTTAAACTCTTTTTCACTTTTTACTTTATTTTGTTTTTCTTCTAAATCTTTTAATTTTTCTTTAAGTTCAGCTATTAAAAGTTCATTTTTACTTTTTTTAAGTTTAATATTTTTAATTTCTTCTTCAAGTTTTTCAAGTCTTTCTTCAAGTGCTTTTTTTTGATTTTCAAGTTTACTAAGAGGCGCTTTAATTCCTGCTTCTACCGGTTCAAGTTCCTTTAATTTTCTTTCAAGTCTATTAAGTTCAATAAGTTCTTCTAAAAATTTATTCATTTAGCTGCCTTTTTTAATGAAATTATATCAAATTAAAAGGATCATCAGAATTTCTCACGACAACCTCAATATCAATTCTGTCTTTCAAAATATTTTCCATACATTCACTGAAATATTTTTCACTGTGATAATGTGTAATGTCAATAAGATTCATTCCTCTAACTTTTGCATCCATTGCTTCATGGTATTTAATATCTCCTGTCATAAAACAATCAGCCCTTACAAAATCAAGAAGGCTCATTCCAGCCCCTGTCGTGATTGCCACTCTATTTATTTTGTTTTTTGCTTTTACAACTCTTATATTATCTAATTTTATTTTTTCTTTTACATACGCGACAAGCTCATCAAAATTCATATCAACATCTGCATAAAAAATAAAATCTTCTGAAAATCCTTTAAATCCCAAAATTTCTTTTGCAAAATATTCATTAAGATGAGTTTTATCAAAATTTGTATGCATAGCAATATGAGAGATGTTTTTTTTAATCATTTTTAAAAGAAGTTTTGTTGAAAATCTGTTTGGAATAACTTTTTTAATAGATTTAAAAATCAGAGGATGATGTGTGATTATAAGAGAATTTTCATCAACCTCATCAATAAGTTTTTCATCTAAATCAATAGATAAATATATTTTTTTAATTTCACTATTATAATCCCCTAAATTAAGCCCGCTGTTATCCCACTCTTCTTGTAAATTAAAAGGTGAAATTTCATTCAAAACATCATAAACTGTTCTTAATTTCATTATTTGCCTTTATAGTCTCTACATATGTTTCAGCCACACCTTTTGCAAGTTCACGGATTTTTAAAATATAGTTTTGTCTTTCTGTTTGAGAAATTGCTTTTCTTGCATCAAGCACATTAAATACATGACTTGCCATAATTGTATAATCATATGCCGGAAGCGGAAGTTTTGCTTCAAGACATTTTTTAGCTTCGTTTTGACAATCTTCAAACCATCTAAAAAGCATATCCACACTTGCCACTTCGAAGTTATATTTTGAAAATTCATATTCGCTTTCTTTATGCATATCTCCATAAGTCGTAGTTTCATTCCATTTTATATCATACACACTATCTACACCTTGAAGATACATAGCAAGTCTTTCTGTCCCATATGTAATTTCCACAGGAACTGGAAAAGTTTTAAGCCCACCAACCTGTTGAAAATAAGTAAACTGCGTAACTTCCATACCATCAAGCCATACTTCCCATCCAAGTCCCCATGCTCCAAGTGTAGGAGACTCCCAGTTGTCTTCTACAAATCTTATGTCATGCTCTTTTAAATTAAGCCCTAAATATTCAAGGCTTTCAAGATACATCTCCTGAATATTATCAGGGCTTGGTTTCATAATAACCTGAAACTGATAATAACTCCCAAGTCTATTTGGATTTTCTCCATATCTTCCATCAGTAGGTCTTCTGCTTGGCGCCACATACGCCACATTCCACTCCCTGTCTTCAAGGCTCCTAAGTAAAGTCGCCGGATGAAATGTACCAGCCCCGCTTGGAAAATCATAAGGCATTACAATATTACAGCCTTTATTTTTCCAAAATTCTTGAAGTTTCAAAAGTAAATCACTAAAATACATTTATTCTCCTTTATATTACTTTATCTTTAATACTTAAATATTTCTTTTTAAACCACTCAATATCATTTGTTTTAACATCTTTTATCATATTTTGTTCTTTAAAATATTCTAAACCAAATTGAATTGTATTTGAACAAATCCTTCTTCGCCATTTTGGCTTATCATTATAAACAATTCCTACATATAAAGTATATTCATCAAATTTTACATTACATCTTTTTGAAATTTCTTTTAAAACATTTATACTATCAAATATTTTTTTCTTTATTTCATTATTGTCAATATCGCTACACTTTTGATTTTTAAATTCAATTAAATAGAGTTTTTTATTTTTTTCATCAAACAATATTGTATCAACACTACTAGGAATAGGATGATTAAAATATTTTTTAACAAAAAAATCAAAATCTAATCTTTGAGATTGACATTGGCAAAGATATATTTTTTCTTTGTTAATATCGTTATTATCTGCCGATATATTTTTTAAACTATTAAAACAATTTATTTTAAAATTTTTACATATATTTTTAATGCAATAAAAAATCTCAGCCATTTTTTCCCATTATTTCATCATCTAATTTATCAAATTCATCAAATGGGGCACTTAATTTTTCAAAAATTTTTTCCAAAGTTAAAGCATTACTATCATTTATTTTAAAAATTTTATTATTTTCTGCTAAATAAAAATTTGCATTTTTAACTTTATAATAATCTGTATATTTTTTTAAAGCTTCAATAATATATGGAGAATGAGAAGTTATTAAAATTTTAATATTTTCTTTAACTAATTTTACTATTAATTTTGCATACTCAATCTGCCATTTTGGATGAAGATGAACCTCAGGTTCGTCTATCAATAACACATATTTTTTATCTAAAAACCTGTTTTGATTAAGAAGTTGAATAACTCCAAAAGATTTAATACCGCTTGCAGTATTAAACATTTTAATTTTTTCAGCTCTGTTATTTATATTTTTAAAATAACTGATTTCTCCGTTTTTTTCAACAACAAATTTACCATTAATTAAATTTGAAATCATATTATCAATGAATTTTTTAATTTTTATCCTTAAAAATGTGTTTTGTGTTGTTAATTTATAATATAAATCCCAATATGTATAAGGATATTTTATGTTAAAATCTAATCCTAAATCAAATTTTTTATTTTCTCTCATTTTTGATACACTATTAAAAAAATCTATAAAATCAAATATCAAAGGACTTTGAATAAATGTTGCATCGAAAAATCTTTCTTTTGCATCTATTTTTCTATAAAACTTTTTTACATAATTATTATCTTTCACTTCAACATCAATTAAAATATCATTTTTTGAATTAAAAAATTTAATTTGACCATCCTTTGAAACATTAGCATCAAAAACATAATTAAACCTTATTGCCAATATCTCTTTTGCTCTTTTATCATTAACTTGTGAAATTTTAGAAATATTATCAGCTTTAACTAAGCTAAATAATGTTTTCAAAATCGTACTTTTCCCTGTATCATTTTCTCCTGCTATAACAGTAAGGCCGTCAAGTTTTACATCAGCTTCTTTTATTGCACCTATGTTTTTCAAATAGAGTCTCATTTTATTCCCTTAAATAACATATATTCATTTTTCTGCGCCCCGCTTGCTCTTGCGACCACATCGCATTTTACTTTAAAAAGATAAAAAACTTCTCTTTGACATTCATTATAAAGACATTCAAAATTTCCCATTCCTTTGCTTATAACCAAATCGGAATTATAAAATATATCTTTGCTTTGTTTATTGGCTTTATTTAAACAAAATCCGGGAGTATCAACACCGCTATCAATCACATCGGCAAGATTGAAAATTTCAAGTCCTTTTAAATCATCAATTGTCACATCATTTATAATAGGTTTTCCTCTAACAATATAATAAATTTTCACATCAGGATTATATTCTTTTATTGTTTCAATAAGCAGTTCATCAAATACGTTTTCCCCTGCATTATCGGCTAAATAAGCAATCTTTTTTGCATTTAATATTTTGTTTTTCAATAAAAGATAATCATCTTTGAAAAATTTCATTTCAAATATTCTTTTAATTTCTTTTTGCAAATCATATTCCTGATTGACACCAAGGTCTATCACATTCCCTGCAACTGCAATTTTACATGCATCATAAAGTCTATCTTTTGATTTAGACAGTCTTTTTTTAAGTATTGGCTTAAATTTAAGTGCCTCTTTAATTGCTTCTTTTTTCTCTTTTTCAAACAAATCTCTTTTTTTAACTATTTCAGCCACACTTTCATATACATCACTTGCGATGATTGGAGGTTCAAAAGAGAGGTCATAAAATGAAAGTTTTTTTGCACCTTCTCTTAAAACCTTAGATGCAGTCTCTTCATCAAGATTTAATCTTTCAGTAATATTAAAAACCTGATTATAAATACACAAATAACATTCTTTGCTTATTTTCATTTAAGTCCGAGCTCCTTTTTGATTACAGGCTCATTAAATCCGCAAATCCATCTACTACCAATCAGTATCACAGGAACACCCCTGCACCCGTGTCTTTCACAGTCTTTTGCTGCTTTTGCGTCTTTACTTATATCAATCTTGCTAAATCTTACTTTATTTTTTCTAAAAAACTGCTCAGCTCTTGTGCACCATATACATCCAGGCGCAGTAAATAAAACAACTCTTTTTTGAGCCATATCTCCTCCTTCTATTTTAGTAAATGGGTAGATGGGTATAAGAGTATATGGGTAAAATTTATATCAAAAATTCACTCATTTACCCATCAACTCATTCACTCATCTTCTTTATTTTCTTTTTTAAGTACCCTTCCCCACATAAGTTTATATTTTCTTCTACAAAATTCAAGTTCTTCTTGGCATATTTCAAGCTGTTTTTGAAGTCTTTCAATTGTTTTTTTAGACTCTTCATAAACTTCTTGAATCGAATAAATTGATTCTTTTAAAAATTTATTTTCATCTTTTAATGCTTCAATCGTTTCATCTTTACTCATCAAAACTTTTTCATGAAGCGCTAAAAGCATACCAATTGTCCGCTCAGCAATAGAATTTTCTTTTTCAATTATTTGAAGCTCTTGAAGAGGAACGAGTGATTTCGCCACAGATTCAACTTCAATAAAAATACCCTCTTCGTTTTTTTTACATTTAAGTTTTTTTTCTTTACAAAGTTTAATAATCTCTTTTTTATTTTTACCTGTGAGTTTAGAAAACTCTTCTAAATTAAGCCAGGTTTGCATCAATCAAGTCTTACCTCAACTTCTTTTGAATCCATTTCAACTTTTTTAGCCTGAGCTATTCTATCCTCTTCAAGTTTAGCTTTTAACTCATCATCGCTGTTTGCCAAAATCTGAAGTGCAAGATATGCCGCATTTTTAGCACCCGCTTTTCCTACTGCCAATGTAGCAACAGGCATACCTCCTGGCATCTGGACAGTACTTAGCAAAGCATCTAATCCATCCATCATACCGCTTGGCATAGGAACACCTACAACCGGCCTTGTTGTCAAACTTGCTACCACACCGGCAAGATGAGCCGCCATTCCTGCACCGCATATAAATACTTTTGCACCCCTCTCTTCCGCCTCTTTTACATAAGAATGTGTTCTCTCAGGTGTCCTATGAGCCGATGTAATAATAAGCTCATATGGAATTTGAAATTTTTCAAGAACTTTTACAGCTTCCACCATTATTTCATAATCACTCTTACTTCCCATTAAAATACTAACAAATCTCATTTTTACTCCTTAAATCCCATTTGGGGAAAATTCTACTTTTTTTCTTAAAAATGTCAAATACGGCAGCTTACACGGAAGTTTAATAGGATTTTGGTTTCCGCTGTGGACCGCTTCTAATTCTTTACCGTTTATTGTCAAAATTTTATCAAGTCTTAAATACCAAACACCGTTTTGCTGATAAATTTTTCCTATTTCATTTTTACATTCTGTTATTTCATCATTTGGAGCTAAAATCTCCAAAACATCCCCCGGGAAAATTTTATATTTACACATAAAACTTTCACCATCTTCATTAACAATTCCGGCAACCTGCCATTCTCCATAAGTTAAAGATGTTTCAAGATTTTGAGTATCATGCCTCTCATATGGTCTTTTTACAAGATAAGCATCTGTTAATCCTCTGTTTTTAGTCGTAAGTATTTCTTTATAATATTTTTCACACTCGCACTCACCTTTTTCAAACCATTCATCTATTGCATCTCTGTATGCTTTTGTGACAACACCTACATAATATGGAGCTTTTGTACGCCCTTCTATTTTAAGACTGTCTATTACACCGGATTGTAAAATTTCAGGAATATGATTTATAAGACACAAATCTTTTGCATTCATTATATATGTTCCGTTCTCATACTCTTCTAATTTAAACATAGTTCCGGTTTCTGGATTTTCGGCATAAAGCGTATAAGGATACCTGCAATCATTCGCACAGCTTCCCTTATTTGGATTTCTTCCAAACTGAACAGCACTAAGTAGGCATCTTCCACTATACGCAAAACACATTGCCCCATGTACAAAAATCTCTATTTCAACATCAGGAACTTTTTCTTTAATTTTTATTAAATCTTTAAGAGTCGTTTCACGAGCCGCTATTATTCTTTTGACCCCTACATCTTTATATGCTTTATAATCCCATGAATTCAGAGCATTTGCCTGTGTTGAAAGATGTATGTCAATTTCAGGTGCAATTTCTCTTGCTTTCATTATTACACCAAGTGTTGA
>JALTBU010000204.1 GCA_027008345.1 Nautiliaceae bacterium
TGATAACACTCAGGATTTGTAAGACATTCTTCAATTTCGGCAATTGTTATTTCAAGTTCTTCAATAAGTTTTGGTAATTCTTCAAGTTCACGCTGTTGTTTGTATGAAAGTTTTTTTTGTTTTTTTGGTTTTTTCTTTTCACTTTTCACTTTACACTTTTCACTAACTTCTTCAAGAAGTTTAAGCTCTTTTTCTATTTCAAGATATTCTGTATATGGAATGTGAGATTCTTCTATAATTCCGTCGCCTTTAAAAATAAAAAGTTTTTTAGCAATTTTATCTACAAAATATCTGTCATGACTTACAAAAACAACACTTCCTTCAAAATCCATTAAATACTGCTCTAAAATATTAATAGTCGGAATATCAAGGTCGTTTGTAGGTTCATCAAGTATTAAAACATCAAAATTTTTTGTAAAAAGAAGTGCAAGTGCAACCCTTGTTTTCTCCCCACCGCTTAAAACTCCTATTTTTTTAGTTAAATATTCAGGCGGAAACAGAAATTCTCTTAAATATCCATAAACGTGTATGTTTCTTCCTTTTACATTTACATGGTCCCCTCCTTGGGGGCAGAAAGTTTCTATCAGGTCTTTATCATCGTTTAACATCGATTTTCTCTGATCAAGATATCCTATTTTTACATTTTCTCCGACTTTTATTATTCCTCCATCAGGCTTTTCTTCTCCGATTAAAATTTTAAGAAGAGTTGATTTACCGCTTCCGTTTTTACCTACAATTGCAATTTTGTCTTTTTGAAGTATTCTTGTTGTGAAATTTTCTATCAGTTTTTTGCCTCCGATGGATTTTGAGAGGTTTTCAATTTCAAACATCACTTTTTTTCTGTTGATTTTATCTTCTTCTTTTTTGATAAGTTCTCTTTTTAATTGCATTTCAATTTGACGGATTTCACTTTTATCCTGTTTTACTTTTTCACGAAGTTTTAAAACACGCTCTTTTCTTCCTTCGTTTCTTTTAAGCCTCGCTTTTACCCCGCGGCTTAGCCACTCTTCTTCTCTTTTAAGAAGTCTAAGCTCATTTTCGTAAGCTTTTTCTTTTATCTTTAAAAGTTCTTCTTTTTGTCTTATATAATCCGCATATCCGCCTTTAAAACTTCTTAATTTGCAGTTTTCAAGCTCAATTACACGAGTAGCAATTCTGTCTATAAAATATCTGTCATGGCTTACTACAATAAATGTATATTTGTCTTTAAGCAAAATTTCTTCTAAAAATTCAGTCATATAAACATCAAGATGGTTTGTTGGCTCATCAAGCAGCAATACATCCGGTTTTTGAAGAAGAAGTGAGGCAAGGGCGACTCTTCTTTGCTCCCCTCCGCTTAATAAATCAATATCTTTGTTTTCATATTTTTTCAAATCAAATTC
>JALTBU010000205.1 GCA_027008345.1 Nautiliaceae bacterium
TTGCCAATTGATAATATTCAAGAAGGCATTACTAAATGGGAAGGTAAAGAATATAATCCCGAGGTTAAAAAAGCTATTAGGATTTTACCTCAGGATGCATATAGCGGCTTTTTCTTTTGTAAAATAAAAAAGAAGGATTAATATCCTGATGAATCATAATTATCTTCCTTATTTCCATCTTTTGAATATTTTTTAGCCGCTTCATCTATTTCTTTATCGCTCATATCTTTTACGAAATTCATCATTGAATGATGCATTTGACCTTTTTTAAATTTCATTAAATCTTCTTTTATTTCTTTATAAGACATTTTTGATAAATCAACTGCTACACTTCCATTATGACACATTGTGCATTTTGGATATGCAAAAAGCCCAGCTATACCTAATACTAAAATAATTAATTTTTTCATAATATCTCCTTTATTTTTGAAGTCAGTACATTTATACTCATTACATCAATACCTAAAAGTTTTTGTTTTTTTGCACCTTTGTTAATTAAAAAACTTGCCATTTTTTTATTTCCAAATACGGCTGCAAACATCAAAGGTGTTTTACCACCTCCCTGATTTGCATCAACCTCAGCATTGTATTTGATTAAAATATCGGCAATTTCTAAATATCCTTTAAAAGCAACTCCCCCAAGGGGAGTTTGACCTCTATCGTTTCGTTGTTCTGTATCGGCACCTTTTTCTAAAAGCATTTTTGTGGTTTCATAATTTCCATTATAGCTTGCAAGCATTAATAGAGTATTTCCTTTTGAATCTGCTAAATTTACATTTAAACCTGCATCAATCATCTTTCCAAGCTCATTTGTATTTCCGCTTCTTGCAAAATCAAGAGCTATCTTTTGAAGTTCGATAAATCTTTTCATCTCTTCTTTTGTTATCATTTTATCCCTTTAATGCTTTTTCAACTCCTGCTTTATATTCAGGCGAAATTTTTTCAAATAATGTAAGTGCTCTTTGTATAATAAAGTCTTTTACTCCCTCCATTGAAGCGGCGATATTGTTAAATAACTGCTCTTTTTGGTTGTCATTCATTAAATTAAAAAGCGCTCTTGGCTGAGAGAAATAATCGTTGTCATCCTCTCTAAAATCATATCTGTATCCGTCTCCATCTATCGGGAAAGGAGGTTCTTTATAGCTTGGATCTTCTTTTGGACCGTTAAAACTATTTGGTTCATAATATGCATTTATCTCTTTTGGTTCTTCAAAATTCATCTCTCCGTCAAGATAATAATTATTAACCTCAACTATTGGTCTGTTTACAGGTAATTTTTCATAATGAGTACCGATTCTGTAAAGATGAGCATCTGTATATGCAAACAGTCTTCCTTGAAGAAGTTTATCCGGAGAATAACTAATGCCAGGTACTACATT
>JALTBU010000206.1 GCA_027008345.1 Nautiliaceae bacterium
TTTTCAAATTCACTCATAAAAGCTGCTTGGAAATCAAAAAAATTAATATTAAAAATTTTCCACTCTTTTGGTTCCAAAAGTGAAACTAAATAAGAATAAATTAAACTTCTAGCTTTTTCAATTCCAAGCATCGTAAAAAGCTGAACCATATCATTTACTTTATTAGGCAAAGCATAATAAGCTGAATTTACCACATCTTCTATCCGCTTTTTTAAAACTAAATCATTTGAAGCTTCAATAGCAGCTTTTTTCAAATCTCCCTCATCCAAAGCAGCCAATGCATTTTTTACATTTTCAGGTACCGGAGGAACATTTTGTAAATATCTAATAATCTCTTCTTTAGAAATTAACACTATTTTTTCCTTTTTAACGCTTCTTCTTTTGCAATTTTATCACAAATTTCATTTTCCTTGTGTCCGCTGTGTCCTTTTACCCAATTTATATTAATTTTGTGTTTTTTACTTACATTAATAAATTCCTTCCACAAATCTACATTTTTTACATTTTTAAAATTTTTTTTAATCCAATTTTCAAGCCATTCATCGATTCCTTTTAATACATATATTGAATCAGCAAAAAGCTCAATTTCGCAAGGTTCTTTTAATGCTTTAAGAGCTTCAATAACAGCAGTTAATTCCATTCTGTTATTAGTTGTATTCTCTTCTCCTCCTCTGATAATTTTTTCATGATTTTTATATCTTAATAGTGCACACCAACCTCCAGGTCCAGGATTTCCAAGAGAACTACCATCAGTAAAAATTTCTATTTTTTTCATAAATTTTCCTTATTAATAAAAAATTAAAAAAGATAAATTTTGTCTTTTTTAATTTTTGTGATATAATTTAGTGAAAATTTTAACAAAAGGAGGCAAACATGCCAAAGATTAATAGATATGAAGACATTTCTCAAATTGACAAAGAAGCAAAAAGAGATTACATTGACAGACATTCACCATTTGTAATCTGTGAAGATACTGCAAAAAAAGGTGAAAAATTTAAAGTAAAAGTAAAAGTTGGAAATGAATATTCTCATCCTGATGATTTTGACCATTACATTGCTTATGTACAACTTTGGGATGGAGAAACTTTATTAGGACAAGCTACATTCACTCCAGGAACACTTGGTAATCAAAAAGAACATGTAGAAGTAGACTTTTATATTATCCCTACTAAAAATAAACTAAAACTTACTGCAATGAGCTACTGTACTAAACATGGATTATGGGAAAGTGAAGTAAAAGAAGTTAAAGTAGAAGATTAATTTCTTCTTTTCTTCTTAACTTTTCATAAAAGTTACATAATTGAATGCTCATTTATATAAATTCCGCACATTTCATTAATTTTAAATTAAAAATTTATTGACTATGTTTGAAAAATGATATATAATTTTTGTAGCCTCGAAGGAGGGCGCTTATGATAAAGAGAATTCTATTCTTTTACATTGACGGGTTTAAAAACCTGTCAGACCTAGGGCGAAAGCTGTGGGTCATTATTATTATTAAACTTGTTGTAATTTTTGTGGTTATTAGAGCTTTTTTAATGCCAACCTTAAATAGGGAGATTAAAAACCCTGAAGTTAGGCAACAGCTCTTTATTAAACAAATTGCAGGAATGCCTATAGTTAAACAAAAAAAGGAGGAATAGCATGGCAATGGATATGAGCATGCTTGAATGGGCAAGAGCCCAATTCGCAATGACAGCACTCTTTCACTTCTTTTTCGTACCATTTACACTTGGTATGTCGTTTTTAGTAGCATTTTTTGAAACAATTTATGTAAAAACGGGCAAACAAGAGTGGAAAGAGATCACACAATTTTGGCAATTAATTTTTGCTATTAACTTTGCATTAGGTCTATCTACAGGTATTATCCATGAATTTGAATTTGGTACAAACTGGGCTACTTATTCATGGTTCGTTGGTGATATTTTTGGTGCTCCTCTAGCAGTTGAGGGTATTGTTGCATTCTTTATGGAAGCAACATTTGCAGCAATTTCATTCTTTGGATGGAAAAGAGTTAGCAAAGGTGTTCACTTAGCATCATCTTGGCTACTTGCTATTGGTTCTAATCTTTCAGCTTTATGGATTTTAATTGCAAATGGATTTATGCAACATCCAAGTAACGCTTTCTTAAAAGTTGATATTGATACTTCAAGAGCTGTTATGACTAACTTCTGGGCACTTATTACTCAACCAGTTGCACAAGTTAAATTCTTACATACAATCTCAGCTGGATATACATTAGCAAGTATCTTTGTACTTGGTATTTCAGCTTTTTACCTATTAAAAGGAAAACACGTAGAATTTGCTAAAAAATCTGCGGCTGTAGCAGCAGCATTTGGTTTAGTATCTTCAATCTTTGTTGCTGTAATAGGTGATGACCACGCTTATGAAGTAACAAATACTCAACCTACAAAAATTGCAGCAATGGAAGGGCTTTATGTTGGTGAAAAAGGTGCTCCAATCGTAGCGATTGGTATTCCAAAAAATTTACCAGCATCTGAAGTTTCAAGCAACGATCAAGCTTGGGTATTTAAAATTGAATTACCTCACTTATTATCAATTCTTGGAAAACATAGCTTGAATGCATATGTTCCAGGGCTTAAAGATTTAATTAATGGTAATCCAGAATATGGTATTTGGCCACTTAGTAAATTAGAAAAAATAGGTGCAGAAGCTAGAGCTGATTTAAGAGCTTATCATGAAGCAAAAGCTAGAGGTGACAAAGCTGCTATGGAAAAAGCTAAAAATGATTTCTATAGCGTAGTATGGTCTGGAGATGGTGTAAAATTAACAAAAGCTGATTTAATTGGATATGGATTCTTTAAAGGTAAAAATCCTGATTTAATCCATCCACCAGTACCACCAGTATTTTATGCATTTCATATTATGGTTGGTCTTGGTTTCTGGTTTATTATCCTATTCATTTGGGCTTGGATTGCAGTTGTTAAAGGAAGTTTTGAAAACAGCAAATTACTTCAAACACTTGCAACACTTTCAGTTCCATTACCATGGATTGCAACAAGCTTTGGATGGATGACTGCAGAAATTGGAAGACAACCTTGGACAGTATTTGGACTTCTTCCAACAGCAGAATCAGCAACACCAATAGCACTTACAAATGTTCAAGCAACATTCTTTATGTTCTTAACAGCATTCGTAATCTTAGGTATTGCTGAACTTAAAATCCTATTTACGGTCGTAAAACACGGACCAAAAGGAGCGCACTGATGACTTGGGCACCATATACAGTGGACGCAACACACTTTTATTTACAAGTATATTTCTGGCTTATTGTTGCAGTACTTGGAGGTCTTTTCCTCCTCATGACTTTTGTTCAAGGTGGACAAACTTTATTTCATACAGCAAAAAACGACAATGAAGAAAGAGCAATTTTAAATTCTCTTGGTAGAAAATGGGAACTTACATTTACAACATTAGTTCTTTTTGGTGGTGCATTATACGCAGCATTTCCATTATTTTATTCAGTTTCATTTGGTGGTGCTTATTGGGTATGGATGCTAATTCTTTTTGCATTCGTTTTACAAGCAGTATCATATGAATATATGAATAAACCTGGAAATCTTATAGGAAAAGGTGCATACAAATTTTTCTTATATTTCAACGGTGTAGTTGGTATGGTTTTAATAGGAGCAGCAGTTGGAACATTTTTCACTGGAAGTAACTTTAGCTATGATCCAGTAACAAGAGTTTTACATTGGGGTACTGCTCCAAATGGAATTAACTTAAGAGGACTTGAAGCAGCAATTGACTTTAGACATGGTGCATGGTTTAATCTTGCTATGGGTGTATTAGTATTCGCAGCAGCAAGAATTCTTGGTGCATTATGGCTAATCAATGACATTGATAACAACGAATTCCCAGAACTTATTGCAAGATTAAGAGGTGTAATTAAAAGATGTTTTGTAATATTATTAATTGCATTAGCTATTGTTCTTGCAGGTTTATTAACTATGAAAGGATATGCATATAATATCCACGATCCAAGCGGAAAAGTTTATATGGAACCTGCTAAATATTTACACAATCTATTATCATTTGGTGCAATTCCACTACTTTTACTTTTAACAGGACTTGTACTTTATGTAATAGGTGTACTTAAATCTGGATTTGGTAATTCAACTAGAGGTATTTGGTTTAGTGGTCTTGGAATTGTATTAATTGGTATTGTAATATTTGTAATTGCAGGACTTTTTGGTACACCATTCTATCCAAGTTATGCTGACTTACAAAGTAGCTTAACTATTCAAAATAGTTCTGGTAGCAAATATACACTTGAAGTTATGGCATGGGTATCAGTAGCAGTACCTTTTGTACTTGGTTATATTATTTGGGTATGGTATCAAATGAAAAAAGCTGGGCCAATTACAAAAGAAGAAATTGCAGACCCAGAATCTCATGCATATTAAGGAGAGAGAATGAAAAAATTAGTAGCACTTTTATTAGTATTTTTAGGAAATTTCCTATTTGCTAGTGAACAATTAATGCCAAATGGTATGAACCCTGAAACATATAAAATTAACACAACATGGGGAGTAATTTTATTCTTCTTTTGGCCAATTTTAATTATTATCGCTTATAAATTCATTGAATTTACTCTTAAAAAATCAGGTCTTGAAAAAGACCTTTGATTTTTTTCTTTCAATAAAAATTCTTCATTAACTTGATGCTAATCAAATAATCCTCTTTATTCAAATAAAATAATTTTTT
>JALTBU010000207.1 GCA_027008345.1 Nautiliaceae bacterium
TGAGGTATCCTCCCGGTGCTTTCAGTTCAAAGTTCACGCTGACCGTTTCACCGTTTTTCAGGTTTACCGTTTTAGTTGCGCTTTCGTACCCTGCCTTTTTTACGGTCACTTCGTATGTGCCTGCCTGTGTTTCCTTTACTTTGCTCGGAGTTTTTAGCCCGGTGTCTTTTCCATTTATGAAGATTTCTGCACCCTGCGGAGTGGAATTTACACTTATTACGGCTGCTTTCTTAATTACGATTCCGCTGCCTGTATTTTCGTTTGTGCTTCCGCTTTGGGTGCTTTCGCCGCCCGTTGCACTGCCGCTGGAACTATTGGAACCTCCACCTGTATTCACCTGCGATGTCTGCGAGGTTCCGTTTCCTTGAAGTGCCACGCTGTTTCTGTGGCGTGCAGACGCAAAAACTGCGGTTCCAATAATTGCAACTATAAGCAGCGCAATTACGCCAAGCACGACCTTGCTGCGTAATAACTCCTGGATATTTACTTCAGGTATGTTTAACTGTGGAATTTTCCCGGAGGCGCCCTTTTCCGTTTTTTCGACGCCTTCTATTATTTGCGTGCCTCCTTTTTCAGCTGTAGCAGGCACTTCTGGCATATTTTCTTTTGCAACAGACTTTTCGGTTTTTAACTCACTAACCTTTACATCTTTTGTTACGCCTTTTGCCTTTGCACTCAAATTCGCCGCGCCTCCACTCAGGACTACGGTTTCCCCGTGCTCTGCCTCCTCTGCTGCCTTAGACTTGCCTGAAGAAGTTTTGCCCGAAGCAGCCTTGCCCGAAGAAGCCTCACTCTCGCTTAAAATAACCGTCCCGCCCTTCTCAGCGCCTTTAACCTGCGGAATCTCCTCCTTTTTCAAAATTGCCGTTTCGCCTTTTTCTATTTTGCGTTTTTCCTGTGAAACTTTTTCACCTTCAGAAATTTCTGAGAGGTCTTTCAGCAGTTCTTCAGGATTCTGGTAGCGCTTTCCAGGGTCTTTTTCGAGCAGCTTAAAAATAACTTTCTTTAACTTTTCAGGCACATCGCCCAAACTAATAGGTGGCACTTCCTTTGTAAGGTGCATACTGATAACGGACCACGGCGTTTCCCCGTCAAATGGCACTTTTCCCGTGAGCATCTGGTACATCGTAATGCCCAGCGCGTAGAGGTCGCTTCGAATGTCTGCACTCTGCCCTTTTGCCTGCTCAGGCGACATATAAAAAGGCGTGCCCAGAATGGAGTCCGCAGCGGTAAGCCCTTCGCCTCCGCTGAGCTTTGCAATGCCAAAGTCCATTACCTTTACTTTCCCGTTTGCGGTAAGCATAATGTTTTGCGGCTTGATGTCGCGGTGCGCAATGAGCCCTTTGCTGTGTGCATAACTCAGCGCCTTTG
>JALTBU010000208.1 GCA_027008345.1 Nautiliaceae bacterium
CTATTGGTCTGTTTACAGGTAATTTTTCATAATGAGTACCGATTCTGTAAAGATGAGCATCTGTATATGCAAACAGTCTTCCTTGAAGAAGTTTATCCGGAGAATAACTAATGCCAGGTACTACATTTGATGGTGAAAAAGCTGCTTGTTCCACTTCTTGAAAATAGTTTTTTGGATTTTCATTAAGTTCTATTTCTCCTACTTTTATAAGAGGAAAATCTTTATGTGGCCATACTTTTGTAACATCAAATGGATTAAAAGGCATATTTTTAGCTTCTTCTTCGCTCATTACCTGAATATAGAAAGTCCAGCTTGGGTAATCTTTATTTTTAATTGCATTAAACAAGTCTTTTTGATGAGATTCTCTATCTTTTGCAATAATTTGTTCTGCTTGTTTATTTGTCAGAGTCTTAATTCCTTGATTTGTTTTAAAATGAAATTTTACCCATACTCTTTCATTATTTTCATTTATGAGAGAATATGCGTGAGATCCGTACCCGTTCATATGTCTGTAACTTGCTGGAATTCCTCTGTCTGAAAATAGTATCATAACTTGATGCATTGATTCAGGCATTTGAGACCAGAAATCCCACATTGCATTATTACATCTAAGATTTGTTACAGGATGTCTTTTTTGGGTATGAATAAAATCTGGAAATTTCATAGGATCTCTTATAAAAAACACTGGGGTATTATTTCCTACTAAATCCCAGTTTCCTTCTTTTGTATAAAATTTAATTGCAAATCCTCTTACATCTCTTTCTGCATCAGCTGCACCTCTTTCACCTGCAACAGTGGATATCCTCATAAATAATCTTGTTATTTCTCCTTTTTGTAAAACTTTTGCTTTTGTATATTGTGATATATCCTCAGTAACTCTTAATACACCATATGCCCCACTACCTTTTGCATGAACAACTCTTTCTGGTACTCTTTCACGATTAAATTGAGATAATTTTTCAATTAACTTGTAATCCTGCATTAAAATAGGACCTCTTTTGCCAGCTGTAACTGAATTTTGATTGTCTTCTACTATATTTCCCGCATTTGTTGTAAGCTTTTTCATTTTTTATCCTTTTATAATTCTTTCTAAAAGAAAATTATTTTCTTTTGAAAAGTATACTCCTATAATATATATTTGTCAAATAAATTTAAAAAAATAATGTTTAATTATAAAAATTATTAAAATTTGTTATAAGATGATTGAAGATGAAATTTAAGATAGAAATAGAAAAAGAAATTAAGAAGAAAATTTCTCCTTAGCTTCTTTAAGTGCTTCGATTACATCATTTATATTTTCATATGGAATATGTGCTTTCCAATCAGGTTTATTTTCTTCTCCATTAAGTGAAATTCCAATACTTACTA
>JALTBU010000209.1 GCA_027008345.1 Nautiliaceae bacterium
CATATGGTAGGAAAAGCGGTACTTCCTGATATTGAAGAAGTTGAAGCTAATACTATAAACAGAAGAGTTTATGAAGGTGATCCTGCTACATATGAACCTTATAATGTTCCAGCGGATGAGCCTGCAATTCTTAATCCATTTTTTAAAGGATACAGATATCATGTAACAGGACTACATCACGGTCCTACAGGATTCCCAACTGAAGATGCAAAACTTTCACAAGAATTAATTGACAGACTTTTTAATAAAATATTAGCTCACAAAGATGAAATTGAAAGTTATGAAGAATTTATGCTTGATGATGCAGATATTATGGTAATTGCATATGGAAGTGTAAGTTTAGCAGCAAAAGAAGCTATAAGACAACTAAGAGAAGAAGGTATTAAAGTAGGATTATTTAGACCAATTACTTTATGGCCATCACCTGAGGAAAAAATTGATGAACTTTGTAATAAATTTGACAAAATTCTTGTAGCTGAAATGAATAAAGGTCAATACTTTAAAGAAATTCAAAGAGCAAGTGGTAAAAAAGCTAATGAATTTAAAACTTTATTTAAAGCAAACGGAAGACCTATAAGCCCTGCTGAATTTAAAGCAAAAATAAAAGAAATGGTGTAAGGAGTAAAAATGGCATTTAATTATGATTATTATTTAAGAACTGAGAAAATGCCAACACTTTGGTGTTGGGGATGTGGTGACGGTATTATTATGAAAGCCGTAATAAGAGCAATGGCAAAACTTGGATGGGATAAAAATGATGTATGTATAGTTTCAGGTATTGGATGCTCAGGGAGATTTTCAAGTTATATTGATGCAAATACTGTTCATACAACTCATGGTAGAACCGTTGCATATGCTACTGGAATTAAGTTAGCAAACCCTGATAAACATGTTATCGTCGTAGCAGGTGATGGTGATGGGCTTGCAATTGGAGGGAACCATACAATTCATGGATGTAGAAGAAATATTGATCTAAACTTTATTTTAATTAATAACTTTATTTATGGTCTTACAAACTCACAAGTTTCACCTACTACTCCAAAAGGAGCTTGGTCAGTAACTACTCAATATGGAAATATTGACCCAACTTTTGATGCGGCAGAACTTGCAAAAGGCGCTGGAGCTACATTTATAGGAAGAGAAAGTGTCGCGGAAGCGCAAAAATTAGAGAGACTTTTTGTAAAAGGATTTGAACATAAAGGTTTCAGCTTCTTTGATATTCATTCAAACTGCCATGTAAACTTTGGTAGAAAAAACAAAATGGCTCAGGCTAAACAAAATATGGATTGGATTGAAGAGAATTTAATTCCAAAAGCTAAATGGGATAAATTAAGTGAAGAAGAAAAATATGAACTAAAACAAAAAGGTAAATTCCCAAGAGGAATTTTATATCAAAAAGAAGAACCAGAGTATTGTGAAGAATATTATAAACTTATTGAGAGAGTAAGGGGTAAATAATGAGAAAACAATTAAGATTTACAGGAGTTGGAGGACAAGGTGTCCTTCTTGCCGGTGAAATTTTGGCAAGAGCTTATGTAAGAGCTGGAAAATATGGAGTTCAGGTAGGTACATATACTTCACAAGTTAGAGGAGGACCTACAAAAGTTGATATTATTCTTGATGATGAGCCGATTCTTTATCCTTATGCAGTTGACGGTGAGATTGATTTTATGCTAAGTGTTGCTGATAAATCTTATCAATTATTTAAAGAAGGGGTAAAAGAAGGCGGAATTATAGTATATGAGCCAAATCTTGTATATCCAAGCGATGATGATAAAGCAAGATGGAAAATGTTCCCTATTGAAGTAATTACAATTGCCAAAGAAAAAGTTGGAAATGTTATTACTCAATCAGTTGTAGCACTTGCAATTGCAACAAGAATGAATAATCTTGATAAAGAACTTGTATATGAAACAATGATTAATACTGTTCCTCCAAAAGCAGTAGAAGTTAATAAAAAAGCTTTTGAACTTGGGTATCAAGAAGCTGACGAAGTTTTAGCTAAATACTCTTCTTGATTTCCTTCTCTTTTTTATTTTATTACCTAAATTACACAGACACTAAAAAGAAATAAATAAAAAGAAAAGAGGAAAATCATTTGTTTATAGCATCTAATGCTCTTTGTAATAATTCTCCGTGATAAACTTCTTGTCTTGAAATAAATAATAAGAAATCTTTTAAATATTTGTTACCGATTTTTTCAGCTAAAATCAAACATTGTTTTTCAGCGTCCATTTCTTCTTCTATATTTTCTTTTAAAAACTCAACTACACCTATATTTTCATATTTTTCGTGAGGTATAGGTCTTGGTAAAGTAAGTACTCCCATTTTTGCTGCTAAATCAGCAAATCTTTTAAGATGATATATAGAATCATAAGCAAGATCTGTAAAAGCTGAATTTGCAACAGCTATATCACTATGAACTTTTAAGTAGCTATAAATTGTAATAAGCTCATACTCTTTAAAAGTTTCTTCCATTAAGAAAAATATTAATGCACTTTTTGATTCTTCGCTAAGTTCAACTCCTGGAAGTTCTTTTGATTCGTTAAATGCAGTAATTTCACCTTCAACATCAAAAAAATTCATCTCTTCTAAGAAAAACTCATCATCGCTTCTAAATCTGTTTATTGTAGGATTGTCAATTCCTTCATAAAGAGCAATGTTTTGATTTAAATCATCTTTAAGAACTTCAATTAATTCATCTTCAGTTTCAACTTTTATTTTTGCTATTTCGTTATAATCAAAATCCATATTAAATTTTACTCCTGCATTTACTGCATCCTGCATTGCCCAGACCATATGTCTGTATTTAAATCTTGCCATATCGTTTAATTTATATTTTACATCCTCTTCTTTTGCCATTACGCTTGCATAAACAAACTTTATAAAACTTTCATGCTGCTTTTTTATGATTTTCGGATAATCCATTTAATCTCCTTTTTATTTTAAGTATACCAAAATATATTTTTTAAAAATTGATTTAAGTCAATTTTTATGTAAAAAGATATATTTTATCGCATTTTCATAACTTAAAGTTTTAGCAATTCCTTTATAGGCAATATCAAAAGCAGTTCCATGGTCTACTGAAGTTCTTAATACAGGAAGATTTAAAGATACATTTATACTTTGCTCAAAATATAGAGCTTTAAGTGGAGCTAATCCCTGGTCATGATACATTGCAATAAATCTTCCCTTTTTTGATGTGAAAGCAATATCGGGCACAAGAGGTCCGTAAAAAATATTTTTATCAAGCATTTCATTTGCTTCAATAATTGCAGGAAGGATTTCTTTTATTTCTTCATCACCTAAAACACCTCCGTCACCTGCATGAGGATTAAGTCCTAAAACTCCAATTTCATCAAAATTTGTAGATTTATAAAAATCTATAAAAAATTGAATTAAATCATCTTTTTTTATTTTTTCATGTACTTCTTTTAATGGTATATGTTCTGTAAAAAGTGCTACATAAAGCTCTTCACATCCAAGCATCATAATTGCATTTTTTTTGAAAATATCTCTTAAAACTTCTGTGTGGCCTTTATATTTTATTCCAGCTTTTGCCCAAGCTTCTTTGTTAATAGGAAGAGTAGTTATTGCATCAGCTTTTTTCTCTTTTGCAAGTTCTATGGCTTTTATAAAAGATTTATATGAAAATTCTCCGCTTTTTGCATCAATAATTCCTGGTTTTATTTCAAAATCACCTTCAATTTCAATAGTTTGAAAATCCTTAGGAATTTTATAATCAAGAAGTTTTGCTCCTTTTTCAAGCATTTTTCTGTTTATACAGTAAATAGGTTCAACCCATTTTTTTATTTTTTCATGGGCTTTTAGTGCTATTTCAAGCCCTATGCCGTTTAAATCACCTATACTTATTGCTACTTTCACATCTTGCCTTTTCAGAAAATTATAACATATTAAATTGGTTAAATCTGTGGTATAATATATATTATGAGAGTGCAAAACAGTATGAGAAATTATTATAACAACAATGTTGTTAATAATAAAAATAATACTTCTAAAAAAATATCACCTCAGCAAAAGCTAAAACTTATAAAACTTCAAGAGAGGGATACGCATGTAAGATCTCATGAAGCAGCTCATATTGCGGCCGGCGGTTCACTTGTAAGCGGGGGTCCTACTTATACATATCAAAGGGGGCCTGATGGTAAATTGTATGCCGTAGGCGGAGAAGTTAAAATTGAAATACCAAAAACAAAAAATCCAAAAGAGATGATAGCAATCGCAAAACAGGTAAGGGCAGCTGCACTTGCACCGAGTGACCCAAGTGCACAAGATTTAAAAGTTGCTTCTGAATCTATGATGATGGAAATAAAGGCAATGAGTGAATTAATTAAAAAACAGGCTCATAATATTTATAAAAACCCTGAAACAAAAGAGAAAAACAGATTAAATATTACCGTTTGATTTTGCCCATTTTCTTGCTTTTTCCAAATCTTCTTTTGTGTCAATTCCGAAACTTTTTGTTTTTACTTTTATCATTTTTATTTTTTTTCCATTTTCAATAACTCTTAATTGTTCGAGTTTTTCTATATGTTCAAGATGACCTTTTAGATTTACAAAAATATCGAGTGTTTTTTTTGTAAAACCGTAAATTCCTATATGACCTTTGTATATGTGAGGTTGATTATCCCTATTGTATGGGATTTTACTTCTTGAAAAGTATATGGCATATGAATTTTGATCTATTACAACTTTTACAATATTTGGATCTTCTGCTTCAAGTTCGCTTATTTCTTTATAGCAGCTAACCATATTGAATTCATTTTGATTTTTTAAAAGTTCATTTTTTACGGATTCAAGGATATCAGGCTCTAAAAATGGTTCGTCTCCTTGCATATTTATTACAATATCATTTTCATCCAGACCGATCAAATCAGCCGCTTCTTTTATTCTGTCACTTCCGCTTTGGTGATTTTTATCTGTCAATACAGCATTAAAACCGTATTTTTTACATACATCTATAACTTCTTTTGAATCTGTGGCAATCAGTACATCATCTACTTTTTTTGCAATATTTGCACAATGTATTATCATCGGTATGTCATTTATTTGTGCTAAAACTTTATTTGGAAGTCTTGATGAGCTTAATCTTGCTGGAATAATAATCATTTAATTCCTTTTTGATAAAATTATAACATTAAATTAAAGGAGTTCAGACTGAAACTAAAACAGCCAAAGAATGGATATTGTTATAATTCTGATACTATGTTTTTGTATGATTTTATAAGCCGATTTAATATAAAAGGCGATGTTTTGGAAGTGGGAGGAGGATGTGGGGTTTTAGGTCTGCTAATAAAGAGGGATTTTCCAAAAATAAACCTGAGTGTAATTGAAAAACAGAAAATAATGTATGGGTTTATTGTGGAAAATTCAAAAATAAACAATATTGAACTTAACGCTTTAAATGATGATTTTTTAAACTATAAATTTGATAAAAAGTTTGATTTTATAATTTCAAATCCGCCTTTTTATAACGGAACGCTTAAAAGTGAAAATGAAATAAAAAAAATTGCGCGATATGAAGAATTTTTGCCAATGGAAAAATTTTTTAAAAAAGTAAATAATTTACTTAAAGAACGAGGGGAATTTATATTTTGTTATGATGCTAAAAGAATTGATGATATAATTTCAAAAATGCCTAAACCTTTGAAAATTACTGATTTAAGGTTTTTTTATCCAAGAATTAATAAAAATGCCACTCTTGTTTTAGTAAGGGCAAAAAGACACGCAAAATCAATGGTAAAAATACATCCGCCACTAATAGGATTTGAAGGGAATGAATATTCCTTTGAAGCTAAAACAATATACAAAAAAGCAAATACGGAGAGTATAAAAATATAATGGAAAATAAAAAATTAAAAGAGGATAATATAATCATCAAAGAAGGATTTCCCTATAAATTTAATCAAAATGCATGTTTAGAGTGTGAAGGAAATTGTTGTATAGGCGAGAGCGGATATATTTGGGTAAATCCAAAAGAGATAGAAGAGATAGCAAAGTTTTTAAAAATGGATGTTGAAAAATTTAAAGAAATGTATTTAATAAAAGTCGGATATAAATATTCAATAAAAGAAAAACCTTATAAAAACGGATTTGCATGTATTTTTTTTGCAAATGGTTGCAGTATTTATCCAGTAAGACCCACACAGTGTAGAACGTTTCCTTTTTGGGATTATTTCAAAAAAAATGTGGATGAGGTTTTAAAAGAATGCCCAGGGATAATAATGGAAAATAAAAAATGAAACGATTAATTACTTTATCAATAATTTTGGTTCTTTTTTGGGGTTGCGGAGTTAAACATCCTGAAATTGGTAAAAAAGTTTTTCCAAAAGAAGATGATTATATTATAAAAGCATTAGTTTATGAAAACAGTGGAGATTATAAAGATGCGGAAAAAATTTATAAATTTCTTTATAAAAAAACAGATAAAAATATTTATTTTGAAAAATATTTAGATGCTTTATTTTCTTTAAAAAAATATGATGAAGTCATAAAAGAAGCCAATAAATTTTTAGATAAAAAATGGGATGATGAAGTTTTTAAAATAAAAATTTTTGCACTTTTGGAAAAAAATAGACTTGAAGAAGCAAAAAAAGAGCTACTTAATAAATTTAATAAAAAAGACGAGTTTTTTTATTCTATGATGAGTTATATTTTAATGAAACAAGGTAAATATCTTGATGCACTTGAATATTCTAAAAGTAATTATGCTTTAAATCATACAAAAAGAAATCTTTTAAATCTTACTAATATATTAATAAAAAATAAAAAATATAATGAAGCAATTGCATATTTAAATACAAGACTTAAAGAAAAAGGATGTGAATACGATGTATGTTTGAAACTTGCTCAGATTTACAAAGAGCTTTATGATTATGAAAGACTTGCTCAAATTTATGAAAAAATGGGAAGGTTTGAGAGGAAATATTATCTTTTGGCACTTAATTATTATATGAATGAGGGAAAATATCAAAAAGCTATAAATTTGGTAAAAAAACATCGTCTTGATGAGGAATATTTGATGTATATTTATGATGCAATGGGAAAATATAATAAAGCAGCTCTCGTTGCAATGAATCTATATTTAAAAACAAACGATTTAAAGTATCTACTTAAATATACAATATATATATACAAAGCAAGTGATGATTTAAAAACAGCAAAAGAAGTTGTAGAAAAACTTAAAATAATAGAAAAAAAAATAAAAACTCCTTTTGTATATAATTTTTTAGGTTATGTTTTAATAGATAAAAATATTAATCCAAAAGAGGGGCTTGAATATATTGAAAAAGCTATTAAAATGCAGCCTGATAATATCGAATATATTGATTCACTCGCTTGGGGATATTATAAATTAAAAGACTGTAAGAGTGCATGGGAAATTATTAAAAATATTGATTCTAATGATAGAATTATAAAATTCCATAAAAAAATGATAAAAAGGTGTTTGAATGATTCTGAAAAAAATAATAGATCAGACAAGAAAAGATTTAGAAAAAAGAAAAAACACAAGTGATTTTGAAAAATTTTTAAAAATTCAAAGAAATTTCAGAGATGTAAAAAAAGCTCTAAAATCAACAGATGATAATCCATACAGAATAATTGCAGAAGTTAAAAAAGCAAGTCCGAGTAAAGGGATAATAAGAGAGGATTTTAATCCAATAGAAATTGCTGAAATTTATAATGAAGTTGCTGATGCCATGAGTATTTTAACTGAGCCTCATTTTTTTCAAGGTTCAATCGGATATCTTGAAGAAATAAATAAATTCAGTAAAATACCCCTTTTAAGAAAAGATTTTATTATAGATGAGTATCAAATTGCTGAGGCTTATGCAGCAGGCGCAGATTTTATATTATTAATAGCAAAAGCACTTGATTTAAATCAATTACAAAAGCTTTATAATTTTGCTAAAAATATAGGTATGGAAGTTCTTTTTGAGATTCACGATGAAGAAGATTTGGAAAAAGCATTAAAAATTGGGGCTGAAATTATCGGTTTTAATCATAGGGATTTGAAAACTTTTGAAATGCATATGGATTTAAGTGAAAAATTAATAAAAAATTTACCAAAAAGTTGTATAATAGTGGCAGAGAGCGGAATTAATGATTTTGATACGGTAAAAAAACTTCATAATAACGGTGTAGATGCATTTTTGGTAGGAGAGCACTTTATGAGACAAAATGATATTAAAAAGGCTGTTTTAAAATTGAAAGGAAGATAAATGATAAAATCTTTTTTTACAGATTTTAGCTTATCGGCTTTATTTTCTGTTATATTGTTTTTTATATTAACAAAATTATTAATGCTTAATGCCGAAAGTGCATATACTATATCAATAGTAGCGTTTGGCGTTATTTTTGTTTTTTCGTTAACACTTTCTTTTTATCTTTATAAAATAAAACAAAAAATGGATTTATTAAATTTGCAGATAGAAAAATTAAATAAATTTGATGAAATTACTGATGTATATAACAGGAATTTTTTACTTGAAAATCTGCAAAAATATTTTGATATTTCAAAAAGGAAAAATATTCCTCTAAGTATTATGATTGTAGATATTGATAATTTCAAAAAAATTAATGAAAAGTATGGATTTGAAAAAGGAAATGAAGTTTTAAAAAAAGTTTCACATATTTTGAAAAAAAATCTCAGAGGAATGGATATAGTAGGCAGATACAGTTCTGATGAATTTTTGATAGCATCTTTTTCAACAAAAGAAGAATTTTTAAAACTTGCATCAAGAATTCATAAAATTTTAAAAAATATAAATGATGAGGTTAATATTGAAGTTAGTATCGGAGTAACTGAAAGAAATAATTTTGATACTTTAAAAGATATGCTTAGAAAAGCTCAGGAAGCTGTATATTTAGCACAGAGAAAAGGTGGAAACAGAGTTGATTTTTTGGAACATTTTTTGCTTATAGAGTAAAAAAGGTTGTAATTGAAAAAAATAATTTTATTTTCTTCGCTTATTTTTTTTATAGGTTGCGCTTCTCATCCTATGGATCCAGATATAAGTATGACACCTCCGAAATATGTTGAAGAGATGCCAAGTCGTGATACTGATAATATTGTAAATGATCCGGGTTCTCTTTTTACAAATTCTGATAATTTATTCTCAGATACAAAAGCAAAAAAGGTAAATGATATTGTTACAGTGGTTATTACCGAACAGGTAACACAGTCTTCTCAGGCCACAAAAAAATTAAATGAATCAAATCAGGATAACGGAGGACTTTTTGATGCCAGTATAAGCGGTGGTGTGAATGTGGGCGGTAAAAAGTACGGTCTTTCAAAAACAGGGCTGAGCCTTAATTTGCCTGCTATGAATTCCAATAGGGCTTTTAATGGAAGCGGAGTTCAGGATAGAAAAGAAAAATTTCAAACCACTATAAGTGCTAGAATAGTAAAAGTTTTAAAAAATGGAAATTATTATATTTATGGGACAAGGGAAATTTTTGTTGATGGACAAAAACAAATTATACAAATAGCAGGGGTTATAAGACCACAGGATATTGGAGCAGATAATACAATTGATTCTAAATATATTTCCGATGCAAAAATCAAATATGTAACACAAGGTGATATAAAAGAATATACAGAACCTAATTGGTTTGTGAAATTTTGGAATAAAATTTCCCCTTGGTAATTATTCAATAATATAAGCGCTTAGTGCATCTGCAAGTAAAAAATCATATGAATAAATTTTTCCTTCTTTTTTGAATAACTTTTTTTCGTTTATCAATATTCCTGCTCTTTTTTTCTCTTCTTTGTTTAATATGCTTTCTTCAAATCCGACTATGCTTCTAAGCCCTAAAAGGACTTTTTCTTTTTTTATATCACTGTTATTTAAGAATTCATATTTATATTTTGTCGGATTTTTTATATATTCATTTACATCTTTGTTTGTATAATATCTAAACATTTTCCTTTCGTTAAATCCTACGGCTCCTGAACCGATTCCAAGATATTCTTTATGCTCCCAGTATCCTAAGTTATGAAGACACGGATTTCCGAAATTTGAAATTTCATATTGTCTAAATCTTTTTTTTATCTCTTCAATAAACCATATTTCAAGTTCTTCATCTTCTTTTCTTTTGCTGTAATCACCTTCCCATTTTGTATTTTCTTCTATCATTAAAGAATATGCGCTTATATGTGTAATTGGCAAAGAATCAATGATTTTTAAATCATTTTTTAAAAGTTCATAATTATCAAGCGAAGTGGCGTAGATAATATCAAGATTTATATTCTCAAATCCGGCTTTTTTTGCATTTTCAATTGTTTTAATTGCAAGTTTTGAAGAGTGGTTTCGGTTTAGAAATTTTAATTTCCCATCATCAAAACTTTGGACTCCAAAACTTATTCTGTTGACTCCTAAATTTTTTATCTCTTTTAACCATTCATAGGAAGCATTGGGATTTGACTCAATTGTAATTTCTTTTGTATTTTTAGTATATGGTGATAAAAGTGTAAAAAGCTTTTCATAAAAAGAAACAGGCATTGTAGAGGGTGTACCTCCTCCTATAAAAACTGTTTCAAATTCTTTAAATTCAAATTTTTCTATATCGTTTATGAACTGTTTTTTTATTGCTTTAAAATATTCTTTTTTTAAGTGATTTAAATTTGTATATGAATTAAAGGCACAATAATTGCATTTACTATCACAAAAAGGTATATGAATATATAATAATTTTTTCATTTTTCATTTTCCATTTCTTATTTATTCGTTATAATTTTACAAAAAAAGGTGAAATTTGAAAAAATACAGACCAAATGTGGCAGCAATCATACTTTCACCTAAATATCCCGAAAAAGTTGAAGTTTTTGTGGCAAAACGTACAGATGTCGATGCATGGCAGTTTCCACAAGGCGGGATTGATGAAGGGGAGAGTCCAAGAGAAGCACTTTTTAGAGAGCTTAAAGAGGAAATAGGTACTGATGAAGTTGAAATAATAGCACAGATGCCAGAATGGTTAAGTTATGATTTTCCAAAAATGATAGCGCAAAAAATGTATCCGTATGATGGACAGACCCAAAAATATTTTTTAGTCCGTCTGAAACCAGGTGCTAAAATTAATTTAAATACTGAAATTCCTGAATTTAGGGATTATAAATTTGTAAATCTTAATGAAATTTTTAATTATGTAAAATCTTTTAAAAGACCGGTATATAAAAAAGTAATTGATTATTTCAAAAAAAACGGTTATTTATAAGGAGAAGTATGTTAGTAGTACAAAAATTCGGAGGTACAAGCGTAGGGGATCTTGATAGAATACAGAATGTTGCAAATATAGTAAAAAAATATAAAGAAAAAGGGGATGATGTTGTAGTAGTTGTCTCTGCAATGGCTGGCGAGACAAACAAACTGCTTGAATATGCAAATCATTTTTCTAAAACTCCTCCTCAAAGAGAAGTCGATTTACTTGTAAGCAGCGGTGAGAGGGTTACAAGTGCTCTTTTATCAATCGCACTTCAATCTATGGGAATTCCTGCAATTGCACTTACTGGTCGTCAGGCTGGTATCAAAACTACGAGTGATCATATGAAAGCCAGAATTATGGATATTGACCCAGAAAAAATGCAAAAACAATTAAAAGAAGGAAAAGTTGTTATTGTTGCGGGATTTCAAGGAATTAATGAAAATGGAGATGTTACTACATTAGGACGCGGCGGGAGTGATTTAACTGCTGTTGCAATAGCAGGAGCGTTAAATGCAGATAAATGTGAAATTTATACTGATGTGGATGGAATTTATACAACAGATCCTAGAATTGAGCCAAAAGCCAAAAAAATAGATATGATAAGTTATGATGAAATGCTTGAACTTGCGAGTCTTGGTGCAAAAGTTATGCAAAGCCGCTCAGTAGAACTTGCTAAAAAACTTAATGTTGATATTGAAGTAAAATCATCTTTTAAACCTGAGATAAAAGGGACATTAATAACAAAGGAGACACCGGATATGGAAAAAGTTTTAGTTAGTGGAATCGCACTTGATAAAAATCAGGCGAGGGTAAGTATTTTCGGAGTTGAAGACAGACCGGGAATCAGTGCGGAAATATTTAAAAAACTTGCTGATAAAAATATAAATGTTGATATGATTGTTCAAAATGTAGGAAAAGACAATAAAGCAAATTTGACATTTACTGTTCCTCAAACAGAACTTGAACTTACAAAAGAAGTTTTAAAAGAATATGAAAAAAATGCAGAGGGGATTGAATATGATGATTCTATTGCAAAAGTAAGTGTGGTAGGAGTAGGTATGAAATCTCACAGCGGTGTTGCAGCAAAGGCGTTTGAAACATTAGCAGATGAAAATATAAATATTTTAATGATTTCAACAAGTGAAATTAAAATTTCAATGGTAATTGATGAAAAATACGGAGAACTTGCTGTAAGAGCATTACATAAAGCATATGAATTGGATAAATAATGGATTTAAACCGCTTCATTATTGATTTGATTAGAAAAAAAAATTACAAATGGATGGAAGAGAGAAGGCTTGATTTTGTGCCTCTTCTTTCAGTTTTTTTAACTCAGATACTTGATGGTAAAAGTGTAATTGTTATTACTGATGAAAAAAGAAAATGGTATGGTGAATATCTGATTAATAAAATAAATAACTTTTCAGAATTTAAGCCGCAGTTTTTTCCTTTTTATATTTTAGAAAATATAGTTCCGCAGATAACAATGGCAAAACATCCTGAAGATTTTGATATGATAGAAGATATGCTTAATGTTTCATTTAATGATTATATTTTCTGGTATATCGGGCAGGAAACTCCTGTTTTAAAATTTGCAAGAAGAAAACCTGAATCATTTTTTTGGATAATGGATAATGATTTGTCAAAAAACTTTTATTTAAAATCGACAGATACGTATCTTGATAATAAACTTTTACATCTTGCCGATATGGTAAATGAAAGTCTCAATGCCGCGGTATTTGGAGAGGTGGATATTTGAGTAAAGCTATAATAACAAATAATATTGATAAATTATTAGAAGAAATACAAGCATGGGAAGTTGTTAGAAAAGATGAAATTAAAATTGATGATGTTAATTACATAAAACAAAAAGCATATATAGCAGATAAAGAAAAGCGTCTTATCATAATAGCAGCTGAAAAATTTAATATTTACGCACAAAATGCACTTTTAAAACTTATTGAAGAACCTCCTAAAAACATAGATTTTATAATAGTAACAAATTCGAAACATTCTCTTCTTGACACTATCCTTTCGCGGGTAATTATTGAAAAAAAATTTTATGAGAGTGAAGATGATTTTGAACTCAAACCGGTTACAAATGAATATATTTTAGATCTTTTGACATCTAATTTACAAAAAGAAGACATAAAAAAATTATTAAAAGCGATTATTAAAAAAAAGAAATTATCTGATGAAACTTTGAAAGTTATAAACGATGCTGTTTTGATGCTTGAACTAAATCTTGATAAAGAGGCTGTAATAGCGCTTGTAATGCTCAGTTTAAAGGTTGATAATGCGAATATACAAACTTAATGATAATATCAATCTTGCAAGATTAATGCAAAAGCTTAATGTTGACAAGCCCGGAATTGAAATTATGAAAAAAAAGCATTCTAAGTTTATTTTTTACATCAAAGATATAACATGCGGCGCTGCTAATATTCTAAAACAAGACGCACTTAGTATAGGAGCTGAACTCGCAGTTCCTATCGGTGTACCTAATTGTAAAAATAAAATTTTTGATGCTATTTTATTATGTAATCAAAAACAGCTTGAAATTTTGGCAAAAAAAGAGCTTGCCCAGCCTTTTAAACTAAAAGAACTTGCAAAACAGCTAAAAGAATTTGTAAATCTTCCAAGATTTCCTTTAAAAATAATGGGAGTTATAAATGCAAATGACGACTCTTTTTTTGAAGGAAGCAGATTTCAGGGGGTTGAGGCTGTAAAAGCGGTTGAGCAGATGATAAATGACGGGGCTGATATAATTGATATAGGGGGAGTTTCAAGCAGACCGGGAAGTGAATATGTAGGCAGAGTTGAAGAATTAAGACGTGTAAAACCTATAATAGATGAAATATACAGACAAAAACTGTATGAAAAAGCTGTTTTTAGTATTGATACATTTGATGAAGTTGTTTTGGAGTATGCGCTTGACAGGGGCTTTAAAATAGCAAATGATATCACTGGTCTTGAAAGTGACGAATATGCAAAAGTGGCTGCAAAATATAATGCGGCTGTTATAATTATGCATAAAAAAGGCAATCCAAAAGATATGCAAAAAAATCCTTTTTATGAAAATGTAATATTGGAAGTTGATGATTTTTTTAAAGAAAGGATTGAAAAAGCAAAAAATTTTGGGATTAAAGAGATAATTTTAGATGTGGGGATAGGATTTGGTAAAAGATTAGAGGACAATATAGCACTTATAAAGCATATGGAACATTTTCTTCATTTTGGATATGAACTGTTAATTGGAGCAAGCAGAAAATCAATGATTGATATGATAATGAGAAAAAAAGGTATTGAAACAACTCCGAATAAAAGACTTGCCGGGACTCTTGCCATACATCAAGAAGCCGTAAGAAACGGAGCGAGTGTTGTAAGATGTCACGATGTTGCAGAGCATTTTCAGGCATTGAATGTATTTGAAGAAATCAGGAAATTTGATGTTTAGAAGACAAGTTGAAGTTATTGGAGAAGAAAATCAGCAAAAATTATCAAAAAAAAGTGTTTTAATAGTCGGTTGCGGGGGACTTGGGAATATTATAGCCACTACTCTTGGCTGTATAGGTCTAAAAAAAATTTATCTTATTGATTTTGATACCATAGAGCTTCATAATATACACAGGCAGTTTCAGTTTTGCAAAAATGATATTGGCAAATATAAATGTAAAGTTTTAAAAGAAAAAATTCAGAGATGTAATACTAAAATAATTTGTTTAAATAAAAAATTTAATTCTGATTTGGAGCTTGATGTTGATTTAATAATTGATGCAACTGATAATTTTGAAGTAAGACTTGAAATTGATAAATTTGCCAAAAATAAAAATATACCTTGGATATATTCAAGTGTGGAAGAGTGGAGGGCGCAAATAGGTATTTTTAAAAAAACTTCATTTGAAATATTTGCTACTAAAAGCCATATTCCAAAAGGTCAGCTCCCACCTATGGTAAATCTAACAGGCTCTTTTGCTTCGTTAATTGCACTTAAAGTTCTTCTTTTTGATATGGATGAGAAACTGTTTTATATAGATTTTGAAGAAAATTTTGTATTTAAAGAATTCTCCTTATAAATTTTACCTTTGTCATTTTAGTGTCATCTACTTTTTTTATTATTACAAAAAATAAAAAGGTAGGAGGATATGATAAATTTTACCGAACTTACAATTAATTTGAATATAAAACGACCTCTTCATTTTCAACAATCACCTGAAATAATAGGTAATATGTTAAAAAAAGCTGGAAATATAGAAGAGGAGAAATTTGTTTTTTCTAATCTAGGTAAAGCAGGAAACGATGGCTTTTTCAGAGATAAAGGAAATTTTTGTTTAAGAAGCCTTGATGATGTATTAATAGAAGATTTTGCAAAAAGCTTAAAAGATTACGAAGATGAATTTTTTAAAGTAAATTTTATTATGGCTTCGAATAAACCTTTTGAAAAAATAAAATCAATATATTCTCTTAATCCAGTTTTTTTAAAAATGGACAACGGTCTTTATTGGACATTTAAATCATCAGGTAATATTGAAGAATTTGTTAATATTATTCAAAATGATTTACTTGACAAATTTGAACTTTATTTCGAAGAAAAATTAGAGAAAGAAGATTCATTTGTTAAATTTTTAAATTTTAAAAATGAAAAACCTTTTACTTATATTAAAGATGGTAAAAAATGTTTCGGATACAAAGTTTATATTGAGCCAAAAGAAGATGAAGTTTCCCAACTTTTGGCATTTTTGGCTGTTTCAAATGGTCTTGGACATTTAAATGAAGAAGTTGGAGGAGGATTTAGTAATATTTTAGGATAATATTTTTCATTTTCCTAACTGCTTCATATAAACCGCTAAATATCGAGTTTGCAATTATACTGTGACCTATATTTAATTCTGTTATTTCTTTTATATCTAATATATCATAAATATTTTGATAATTAAGCCCGTGCCCGGCTGCTACTTCCAAATTTATGTCTTTTCCAAGCTTTGCCGCATCTTGTAAAAGATTTAATTCAAGAAAATATTCTTTTTTTAATGTTTTTTTGTCTAAATTTTCAAAAATTTTATTTGGTGTTTTGTTTATATTTGTATATAGCGCTAAAAATAAATTTGCAAATTTCCCTGTGTGAAGTTCTATCATCTCTGCATTTAATTCTTTTGATTTTTTAATCTGTTCAAAATCGGGGTCTATAAATAATGATACTTCAATGCCGTTAGAATGTAGTTTTTCAATTGCGTTTTTTACTCTTTTTTCATTTTTTATTACATCAAGCCCGCCTTCGGTTGTAACTTCTTCTCTTTTTTCTGGTACAAGGGTTGCACGATGAGGTTTTAAAGAACAGATAATATCTATTATTTCTTCATTAATACTGCATTCCATATTAACCGGCAAAAAAGAACTTTCAATTATCCTTTTAGCATCAAAGTCATTAATATGCCTTCTGTCTTCTCTAAGATGTATTGTTACCTGATCGGCGCCTGCCTGTTTTAATATTTCAAGCGCCATAAGCGGATCCGGCTCATTTATTTTTCTTGCCTGTCTTAATGTGGCGATGTGGTCTAT
>JALTBU010000210.1 GCA_027008345.1 Nautiliaceae bacterium
TCATCATCAAAATAATTCCCCATTCCCATACCAAAAGCCAAAGTATTAAAATTACTTTCAATTTTTTCACTAAACATAATCTCATAAGGCAGATTAAAATTTTCATGACTTACAATACTGACAAGTCCGCATCCAAAATTAAAAGCCGCCTTCGCCGCAAGTACCGCTGCACCTTTTTTTTCACCTGCCAAAACACCTAAATGCCCGTAAGTTCTTTTGTGAGAATTTTGTTTTTTTCTAATAGGCAATGCTAAATCTTCTCTCTCCCACACATGATAATCTGTTTTGCCTCTGTATTTAGAAAAACTGACACCAAGGTCCGCTCTAATTACCTCTCCTACATAATCTTTTGCCGTGTCAGAATATAAAGCTAATTTCTCAGCTCCCATTGTAACAGTTATATCGGCTCTAAACGCCACAGGTCTTAAATTCCCTTCATCATCAATACCTGTTGGAATGTCACAAGAGAGTTTAAAAGCATCAATATTATTCATTTTTTTAATAAGACATACCAAGTCTTTTGATAAATCCCTTTTAAGTCCGCTTCCAAATATCGCATCAACTAAACAATTACACTTTTCATAAGTTTCACTAACTTCTCCCCCAACTGCTTGAAATCTTTCAAGCTGAAGCTTTGCCATTTTAGATTTTGCACCAAGCGGAAGATATAGATTAACTTTATAATCGCCTAAAAGTATCCTTGCAAGCGTAATCCCGTCAGCCCCATTATTCCCTGGACCTGAAACTATATTTATAGTACTTCCTTTTTTTATTCTTTCTTTTATAATATCAGCCATTGCATTTGCAGCATGTTCCATTAAAATATCTTCTGTCAATTTATATTTTTCATAACACTTCTTATCAAAACTATAAACTTCCCTAAAAACCGGTTTCATTACCCCTCCTTCTGTATTTTAGGGCTTTTAAAATATCCTCTTTTTTTATTTTATCTCTTTTATCCAAATTTGCAACTGTTTTAGATACTTTTAATATATTAAATTCACTTCTTTTACTAAGAGTAAAATTTCTTATCGCTTTATCCAATATATCTCTTGCCTCATTTTCTATATTAAACTTATAATTTTCATCTAAATTTGCATTGAACTTACCTTTTTGTATTTCAAATGCAATTAAAACCTTCTCAAACATCTCTTTGCTTGAAATTGTAGAAGTATCATCATCTTCAAGCATTTGATGATATATCTCGATTCTATCATACAAAGGCTCACTTATTCTATTTTTATATCGTCTTATTTCAAGGTCTGTGCACCTGCACTCTTTCTCACTTAACAAATTTCCACAAGGACACGGATTCATTGCAGCAGCAAAAAGAATGTCTGTTTCATATTCGATTTTATTATTCACACGACTTATTAGCATTTTTTTATCTTGCAATGGAAGTCTTAAATTTTCCAAAACATCTTTTTGAAAATGAGGAAGTTCATCAAAAAATAATATTCCTTTGTTTGCGAATGCAATCTCCCCTATTTTTGCACCTCTGCTGCCCCCTCCAAATATTGCCGCTTTTGTAGAACTGTAATGTGGAAACCTATACGGCCTGATCGGAGAAAAATCAACATCTTTTCCTTCAATTGCCTTTAATTTTTCAATTTCTAATATTTCTTCCAAACTCATAGGTGGCATTATATAACGAAGTCTGTTTATTATCATTGATTTCCCAACCCCAGGACTTCCTTCAAACAAAATATTATGAAATCCAGCAGCAGCTATTAAAGCCGCTTCTTTAGCATCATTTTGACCTATTACATCTTTAAAATCAAGCTCAAAATCATTTTTATAATAATATTTTTTACCTTCAATATTTATAAAATCATAATTAAATTCACTGTTTTCTATTTTTTCGGGATTAAATTCGTTAAATTCACTTAAATGAGAAAAAGGATATATTTCAATTCCAGGGATTTTAGATACTTTTTTAGCAGATTCAAAAGGTATTATTACTTTTTTAGGTTTAAGTGAAAGAATAATTGGGAAAATTGAGTTTGTATCTTTTATACGCCCGTCAAGTCCAAGTTCTCCTAAAACCAGATATTCATTAAGATTTATATCTCTATTATGAAATAAAATACTAAGTGCTATTGGCAAATCAAAATGACTTCCCTCTTTTTTTAGATCCGAAGGAGAGAGATTTATTACAATTTTTAGAGGAGGAAATTCAAAATCATTATTAAGAAGAGCTGATTTTACCCTCTCTTTGCTCTCCTGAATAGACTGACTCCCAAGTCCAACTATCGAAAAACCAGGCAATGCTCTTGTAAATGAGCTTTCTACCTCTACATTTTTGGCAATAAATCCATCAAGTGTTGCTGAATTTATTTTTTTCGTTTTTTGAGTAATTTTTTCCACTCTTTTTCAAACTTTTTGCGTTTTATATAATCAAGTCTTTCTACAAACAAATGTCCGTCTAAATGGTCGGTTTCATGCTGAAATGCAACGCTTAAAAGCCCGTCGGCATCCATTATATGCTCTTTTCCAAATCTATCAAAAAACTTAACTTTTACTTTTTCATATCTCTCCACCTCATCAAAATAATCAGGCACTGACAGACATCCTTCTTTGTCTTTTTGAGTACCTTCCCATTCTAAAAATTCAGGATTTATAACTTCAATTAAAGTATCTTTACTCTGTTTTCCTTCTTCATCTCCTAAATCTATTAAAAGTGCTCTAATAGGTACAGCTACTTGAATAGCAGCAAGTCCTACTCCGTTTTTTGCCAACATTGTTTCATACATATCATCAAGAAGTTTATGAAGTTCACCATCAAATCTCTCAACAGGTCTTGAAATTTCTTTTAGTATCTTATTTGGATATGTAACAATATCAAGTACAGCCATTATTCTCCTTCTGTAATATATAATTTATCTTCTTTTTCAGCCTTTATCAAAGCTTCTTTACATTTTTGAAAATAATCATCTGCTTTTATACCCGGTTTGAGATTACATATTGCTCCGACTATTTTTATTTCTATTTCATTTCCTTCTATAAAAACCGCAGAATTACTTATTATATCAGAAATTCTTTCAACTGTTTTTTCAGCACCTATAATATCTGTGTGTTTTAGAAGCATAGCAAAAACACCTTCACCAAGATGGGCTATAACATCTGTACGGCGCGAAGTTTTAAGAAGTATTTTGGCTACACTCCTATTTACAATAGTAAGAGATTTTTTAAGCTTGAAATGTTTTAAAACTTTATCACTAACTTTTATAGTTATAAGAGAACTTTTATGAGAAAATTTTTTAATAAGTTTAATTTCATTTTCAAGAAGTTTTTTAAAATAGTTCGCATTATATACCCCATAAAGCATATCAAAAACACTGTTACTTTCAATTTCTTTTATAATTTCAACATTTTTTGAATAAAGTTCTTTTATTTCTTTAAGTTCGTTATCCATTGTAGCAGATATTTTTGTAATTTTACCGTCAATATTTTTTAAATATTTTTCAACAGTTTTGGGAGATGCTATATGAGCCATTTGTGCAAGTGAATCTTGAAGAATTTTTTTAAGCTGAGAGGTTAATTTATACATCAGAGCTGTTTTTTGAAGTATTTCTTTTGAATATTTAAATGATAATTTTAATTTTTTTTCAAGTTCAAGATTTTTATCTAAATCATCACTCTCTTCAAGTGATATAAGTTCATAAACCTGCTTTTTAAATTCAGGTTTTTCATCTTCAAGAAGATTAAAAAAATAAAGAGAATAATTCGAAGGAATAGGAGGGATTCCTTCTTCTATAAGTTTATCTAAAACTTTTTTTGCAAATTTTTCAAGTGGTGATATAGGCTCATTTAAATCTTTTACCGTATAGTTTGAATATTTTTCTTCCATTAATCTTCTCTTTTTTTAAGTACCTTGTCAATCAGCCCGTATTTCATAGCTTCTTCTGCACTCATAAAGAAGTCTCTTTCAGTGTCTTTTTCTATTTTTCTGATACTTTGACCTGTATTTTCAGCCAAAATTTTATTTAGTTCTTTTTTCATTCTAAGAATTTCTTTTGCATGAATTTCAATATCTGTAGCCTGCCCTTGAGCACCGCCAAGAGGCTGATGGATCATTATTCTTGCGTGAGGGAGGGCAAATCTTTTCCCTTTTGTACCGCTGCTTAATAAAAACGCACCCATACTTGCAGCCTGTCCCATACAAATTGTCACAACATCAGGCTTAATATAGTTCATAGTGTCATATATAGCCATTCCGCTTGTAACAACTCCACCAGGAGAATTTATATAAAGATAAATATCTTTTTCTGGATTTTCAGCTTCTAAAAAAAGCATTTGAGCCACTATAATGCTTGATACATGATCATTAATTTCACCTTGTAGCATAATAATTCTGTCTTTAAGAAGGCGTGAGTAGATATCATACGCCCTCTCACCTCTTCCTGTTTTTTCTATTACGGTAGGTATTAAAATACTCATTATTTACCAGCCTTTTCTTCAAGTAATTTATTTAAAAGTTTTTCTTCCACAAGGTTCATTTTAAGAACCGGAAGCAGATTATTTTCTTGATAATATTTAATAAGTTCTTGTGGATTTTGTCCTTGCATTAATGCTTCATAAAATAAAACTTGGCTAAGTTCTTCATCACTTACTGTAACATTTTCTTTTTTAGCAATTTCATCA
>JALTBU010000211.1 GCA_027008345.1 Nautiliaceae bacterium
GCATTTGAAAAACGCTCTATATTTTTAATAGGAAATATCTCTTCATATAAAGCCTGACCTAAAACAATTCCTACATCTTCAACACTGTGATGATAATCTACATCAATATCTCCATCGCAATAAACTTGCATAGATATACCGCTGTGTTTAGATAATGTTTCAAGCATATGGTCAAAAAATCCTATTCCTGTTGAGATTTGCGTTGGAATATTATTTTCTAAATCTATAGTTATTTCTATATTTGTCTCTTTTGTTTCTCTTTTTATTGTTTTCATTTAATCTCCTACTATAAATCCTGCTATATGATGGCTAAGTTCAAATCTTTTTGCTTCATTATATGTCTTAAATCCTGTAATAAAAACTTTATAAAAGCCATCTATTTTTGCTATTTCGGTATTATAACCAAATTTTTTATATTTTTTAGCAGTTTTTTTAGCACCCCATTTTCTTAAAAAAGCTCCCGTTTGAATTTTATATCCACTTACATAATCTTTTCCGTTAAATCCTACAACCTCTAATTTCACAGGCGCTGTCCCACTTACATTAAGCCCTATTTTTTTACCCGCGGCATAACTTAAATCTATAATTCTATCCGCGACAAAAGGACCTCTGTCATTAATTCTTACTATTACACTTTTATGATTTCTTAGATTAGTAACTTTTACAATAGTGTTCATAGGAAGTGTTTTATGGGCTGCTGTAAAAGCATACATATTATAAATTTCTCCATTACTTGTCTTTTTTCCGTGAAAATTAGGTCCATACCAACTAGCAATTCCTCTTTGAGTATATCCTATAGGCACTCTTTGTTTTGGATAATATATTTTTCCATCTATCATATACGGCTTTTGAGTATTTTTACTATATTTATGAGAAGGTTCTAAAACATAGCTTTCATTTTCATATCTAGTGCTGCATCCTGTTATATACAAAATAATCCATAAAAAAACTAAAAACTTTTTCATCTAAAACCTTTGAGGGATTTTTAATATTTGCCCAACTCTTATTAAAGAACTTTGCAATTCATTTATTTTAACTATTTTTTTATAAGAAATGCCAAATTTCCTAGCAATTTCTCCTAAGGTATCTCCTGGTTTTACTTTATAATTTACAAATTTAGAATCTAAAGGAATAAGAATTTTTTCTCCTATATGCAAATATTTTCCAAGTTTATTATAAGCTTCAATAATTTTAACTTTAGTATCAAAACGTTTTGCAATTTTTAATAAATTATCACCTTTTTTTACTTTATAAATATAAACATATTTTCTGTTTTTTGGTTTAAATGCCATTTTGAAATATTCATATTGGCTAGCTGGAATATAAATATAATATTTATATGGAGG
>JALTBU010000212.1 GCA_027008345.1 Nautiliaceae bacterium
AATACCTCAAAAAGTTTTCTAAGTTTTCCTTTTGGTTTATCTTTTGCTCCAGGATATGCAAAAAGTCCTCCTCCTTTTAGCAAAATTTGATGTAAATCAGGAACCATTCCTCCTGAATATCTTAGTCTATAGCCTTCCATAAAAAGTTCATCAATCATTTTTTTATGATAATCATACCACTCTTTTTGAGTTCCTCCAGGTCCTAAAATTTTACCTTTTTTATCTAAATTAATCTCTTTTACAAATTCAAACTCTTTTGTTTGTTCATTAAGTCTAAACATCTCAACAACATCTCTTGCAACTACCATTTCAACTCTAGGACCATAAACTATATAAGCGGCTCCTACAATATTTTCTCCGTTATAGCCATTTTCATATATTCCAAAAATAGTCCCGACACTTAAATCAACATCAATTAAACTGCTCCCGTCTAATGGGTCATAAGCTACAAAATATTTTCCTTCTTCTTTTGTTATAGGAGTTTCTTTTTCTTCGCTTATAATCTCTTTTACGCTATTTAGTGCTAAAAGATGTTTTTCTACAATTTCATCACTAATAACATCAAGTTTTACCTGAATATCTCCGCTTGAATTTTGAGTTTCAACTTTTCCTGTATCTTTTGTTTTTATAGCTTCACTTATTTCAATAGCTATTTTTTTAAAACTATCAATAATTTCTGTCATTTTTTCTCCTTATATATCTTTTGAATTTTTTAAAACCCATTCAATTACTTCATCTATATTATTTAAATCTAATATTTCAATATTTGATGGAATTTTATTTTTATCTACACTTTCATCAACAGCTACAGCTTTTACATATCTAAAATAACTCTCATCAATCTCTCCTCTAAAAACCCCAATTCTTGGCAAAGGAAGATATTTAAGCCCTTCTACGAGTAAAATATCAAAATCATTAATCATATTTACAATTTCATCAAGGGATTTTTGACGATGTGAAAAATAAGTAGTTCTTGTAGGTGAAGTAACAACAACCTCAGCACCGGTGTGAAAAAATTTATAACTGTCTTTTCCTTCTTTATCAAATTGAGCCTTATCACCAGGATCATTTTTGATAATAGCTATTTTATATGAACTAATAAGTCTTTTAGCAATTTTTTCAATAAGAGTAGTTTTACCCGAATTACTAGGACCTGTAAATGCAACTGCTTTTCTCAATTAAAACCTTTTTTATGTAATTTTATCAAATTATTTATTTTTAAAATAATTTTCTTCTATTTTTTGAGACGGAATAGGTTTAGAATAGAAATATCCTTGTATATAATCTACACCATTTTCAAAAACAAAATCTTTTTGTATTTCATTTTCCACACCTTCAGCAAT
>JALTBU010000213.1 GCA_027008345.1 Nautiliaceae bacterium
CAACTTTTCCAAGAGCTTATTGAAAGAATTAAAATAGAGACTATGAAAATTCTTCACAATATAGAAATTCAATATCAAGAACCTGAAATTGATGAAGATGTAAATGAATTTTTAAAAGCGCTTGAAGGTAAAGATATTGAAGAGATTATGAATACTATGCCAGAAGTTCCAAAAGAACTTGAAGAAATGGATACAGATGAAATATTAAAACAGCTTGAAGCTCAGACAAAAGTTCTTGAAGAAGAGTTAAAAAGAAAAGTAAAAAGAAACGACCCTTGTCCTTGCGGAAGTGGAAAAAAATATAAAAACTGTTGTGGAAAAAGTCCTAAATTTTAAGAATGAATAAAAAATTTGTAAATTTTGTAATAAGCAAATATCTCCGATTTGATAAAAAACACCCGTTTATTTATATAAGCTTCATTCTTGCCTTTCTTGGCATTCTAACAGGCGTTGCGACTCTTATAATTGCTATGGGTATTATGAATGGAATGGACAGGGAGTTTGAAAAAAAACTAAAAGTTATGAATTACCCGATAACCGTTTATTCCTCACTTGTAAATGTAGATGAAAATACTTTAACTTTTCTTAAAAAACATTTCCCAAATTACAAATATTCCCCATATATTGAAACAAGTGCCGTTATTCAATCAGGTAATAATTTAAACGGTGTATTACTTTACGGAGTGGATTTTAAAAAAGAATCAAAAATTAATTATATTTTTGCTGATGCCGTTAAAAATATTAAAAAACCTGGATTATTTGATACTGTCCTTGGCGAGAGGCTTTTTAATTCACTGGGTATTGCTAAGAATGAAAAAGTTATAATGATTTTTTCTAAACTCTCACCAATGGGATTTGGTATAGCACCTCTTATTAAAAAAGTAAAAGTTGTTTCTTTTTTCAAAAGCGGTCTGATTGCATATGATAAGGGAATTGCTTATATGAATATTAAAGGGCTTAAAAGAATCCTTCACCAAAATTATTACAGCGGAATACATATCTGGACTCCTAATCCTTTTAAGGATATAGAAAAAATTAAAAAAACAGTGCCTCCAGGAGTTGGAGTAATAGGGTGGTGGCAGCAAAACGGCAACTTTTTTGCTGCACTTAAAATGGAAAAGAGGGCTTTGTTTTTGGTTTTAATGCTGATAATAATTGTTGCATCTCTTAATATAATAAGCTCCCTTCTTATGATGATAATGAGCAAAAGAAAAGAAATTGCCCTTATGATGAGTCTTGGTGCAAGTAAAAAAGAGATAAAAGCTATTTTTTTAAAACTTGGAATGATTATAGGGGTATTGGCAATTTTTACGGGTTCAGCACTTGGACTTTTGGGTATATGGATACTTAAAAATTTTGATATTATCAAACTTCCAGCCGATGTGTATGGTGTAAGCAGACTGCCTGTTGAACTTAGTGTTACCGATTTTGTATTAATCAATATAGGTGCATTTATTATTGTTCTTCTCTCAAGCATCTATCCTGCAATCAAAGCTGCTAAAACTGATATTCTTGAAACATTGCGTTATGAGTAAGTAGAGTAAAATTATTATGTTAAATATTTAAATTAATTATAGCATAATTATAAATAAAAAATTTATTACCCATAAATGAATTTGAATTTCGAAATAAAAAACTTGCTATAATTGCATAAAAAAGGAATAGAATGCAAGGAGCGATGACCGCTTTAATTACTCCGTTTAAAAATGGGAAAGTTGATGAAGAAACCTATGCAAAACTGATTCAAAGACAAATTGATAATGATATTGACTGGGTTGTACCAGTAGGAACAACAGGAGAGAGTGCAACACTAACACATGATGAACATAAAAGATGTATTGAAATTGCTGTGGAAGTTTGTAAAAATACAGATACAAAAGTTCTTGCAGGTGCCGGAAGTAATTCAACACATGAAGCTATTGATTTGGCAAAATTTGCACAAGACAGAGGTGCTGACGCAATTCTTAGCGTATCACCATATTATAATAAACCTACTCAAAAAGGGCTATATGAACATTTTAAAGCAATAGCCAACTCTATTAATATTCCAGTAGTTATTTATAATGTCCCTGGTAGAACATGCAGTAATATAGATGTTGAAACAGCCATAAAACTTTTTGATGATGTTGAAAATATTGTGGCAATTAAAGAAGCGACAGGCAAAATAGAAAATGTAGTGGCGCTTTGTTCAAAAAGTGCGATTAGTGTTCTAAGCGGTGATGATGCAATAAATTATCCAATTTTAGCAACAGGAGGAAAGGGTGTTATTTCTGTAACATCAAATCTTCTTCCTAAAAAAATCGCAAAACTTGTTCATAAAGCTCTTGTTGGAAAATATGAAAAATCAAGAGAAATAAATGAAGAATTATATGACATAAATAAAGTAATGTTTATAGAGAGTAATCCTATTCCAATTAAATATGCTATGTATGAAGCAGGACTTTTGCCAAGTCTTGAATACAGACTTCCGCTTGTAGAACCAAGTGAAGATAGTAAAAGAAAAATTAAAGAAGTATTAAAAAAATATTTATAATTATTTAGAGTAAAAATATTATGTTAAGGAGATGAATTGAAAAATAAAACATTAGTAATAAGCGGAGCAACAAGGGGTATCGGTAAAGCAATAGCTGAAAGATTTGCAAAAGAGGGTATTAATATAGCATTTACATACAATTCAAATGAAGAAGTAGCAAATAATCTTGCCAAAGAGTGGAGTGATAAATACGGAGTTAAAGCAAAAGCATATAAGTTGAATATACTTGAACCTGAAACATATAAAGATTTATTTAAAGAAATCGATGAAGATTTTGACAGGGTTGATTTTTTCATTTCAAACGCAATTATAAGCGGAAGAGCTGTTGTAGGAGGTTTTGGTCCTTTTATGAGACTTAAACCAAAAGGACTTTGTAATATTTACACAGCGACTGTAAGTGCATTTGTAGTAGGAGCTCAAGAAGCCGCAAAAAGAATGGAAAAAATAGGTGGAGGAAGTATTATTTCACTTAGCTCAACAGGAAATCTTGTTTATACTACAAATTATGCAGGACATGGTGCTAATAAAGCGGCAGTTGAGACAATGGTAAAATATGCTGCTTGTGAGCTTGGTAAAATGGGAATAAGAGTAAATGCGATAAGTGGAGGGCCTATTGATACAGATGCGCTTAAAGCATTCCCAAATTATGAAGAAGTAAAAGCAGAAGTTGAAAAAAGAAGTCCTCTAAATAGAATGGGTGTGCCAAAAGACTTGGCAGGAATTGCTTACTTTTTATGTACTGATGAAGCGAGCTGGATTACAGGACAAACATTTATTGTTGACGGCGGAACTACTTTTGGCTGTAAGGAATAGTATTGGTAACTCCTGATGCTATAAAAATGAGCGAATATCTAAATTGGCAGAAAAGATTTAAAAATGTACCTAATATCTTGGCAGCAATCAGGATTTTTTTGGCTTTTTTAATGTATTTTTTTTTAGTTAACAGAGATTCATTTAATATTCATCCATCGTGGCTTGATTATTTTGCTGCACTTATTTTTGTAATAGCATCTATCACAGATTTTTTTGACGGTTTTATAGCGAGAAATTTTAATGCCGTTTCAAAGCTTGGTGAGATTTTAGATCCTCTTGCCGATAAAATGTTGGTTCTTGGAGCTTTTCTCGGGTTATTGTTTTTGCATAGGGCAAATGCATGGGCTGTATATCTTATACTTGTAAGAGAATTCTTTATAACAGGTCTTAGAGTTGCTATGGCAAGTGAAGGACTTAGTGTAAAAGCAAGTTTTGCAGGGAAAGTAAAAACTGTCTCACAAATGGGGGCAATTGGATTTTTATTGATGAACTGGCCTTGCGGAAACTGCCTTTTATGGATTGCAGTTATTCTTACAATATACAGCGGACTTGATTATTTAAAAGTTTATATTAAGGCTCATAATGCTTAGTGCGATTATCATACTTTCTTTTTTGATTTTCTTTCATGAGTTGGGTCATTTTACTATGGCAAAACTTGTAGGAGTCAAAGTAGAAGTGTTTTCTATTGGATTTGGAAAAAAACTTTTATGCAAGGAATTTAGAGGCACTAAATGGTGTCTTAGTGCAATACCACTTGGCGGATATGTTCAAATGAAAGGACAGGATGACACAAATCCTCTTAAAACTTCTAATGACCCGGATTCATATAATTCGAAATCTCCTTGGCAGAGGATATTAATACTTCTTGGAGGACCTGGATTTAACTTTTTGCTTGCAATTATTATATATTTTTCAATTGCCCTTACTGGCTGGCAGAAATTAGCTCCAATTGTTGGGAAAACAATTCCTGATACTCCTGCAAGCAAAGTATTGAAACCAAAAGATAAAATTATTGAAATTAATGGTATAAAAATAAGAAGCTGGGATGATATAAAAAATGCTATTACTATAAAAGAGCCTGTAAAAATTAAAGTTTTAAGAAATGGGAAAATTTTGGAATTTAAAATAAAACCTAAAACTGAAGAAGTAAAAAATATATTTGGTGAAAAAATAAAAAGAAAAATTATAGGAATTATCCCAAGTGGAGATATTGTAACAATAAAATATTCATTACCAGAAGCTGTAAAGGTCACATTTGAAAAATTTATTTCTGATACTACTTTGATTGTAAAAGGTGTTGAAAAGCTTATAACTGGTGCTGTGGGATTAAATACACTAAGCGGTCCGATAGGAATAGTAGATGTGACTGCAAAAGTTGCTAATCTAGGGCTTCAACCTCTTTTATTTTTAACAGCACTTCTTAGTGTAAACCTTGGTGTTTTGAACCTGCTTCCGATTCCGGCACTTGATGGGGGACATATTATTTTTAATCTTTATGAAGCAATTTTTAAAAGAGAACTTAATGAAGATATAATGGTAAAACTCACAATTGCAGGATGGGTATTACTTGGAGGATTGATGATTATTGGTATGTATAATGACTTGGTTAGAATTTTCGGTTAAGGAGATATTATGACACTTGATGAATTAATACAAAAAGTAGAAGCCGCAAGACTTAAAAGAAGTGAGCATTTGATTGTTCAGATTGTGGCGGTTACGAAATATACGCAGGATATTGAAGTACTTAAAAGACTTTATGAAGACGGTCAGAGGGCTTTTGGTGAAAATAGGGTTCAGGATATGGAAAATAAAGTAAAAGCTTTGGAGGATTTACCTATTGAATGGCATTTTATAGGCAATCTTCAAAAAAATAAAATAAATAAGCTTCTAAAACTCAATCCTTTTATGATTCAGTCAATAAATTCTTATGAACTTGCGGAAGCTATTAATAAAAGAACTGACAAACCTGTAAGATGTCTTCTTGAAATCAATTCTTCAAAAGAACCTACAAAACACGGGTTACCACCCGAAGATGCAATTGATACATATCTCAAAATAAAAGAAAATCTTCCTAATATAAATCTTCAAGGAGTGATGACAATAGGTGCACACAGCAATGATGAAGAAGAAATTAGAAAAAGTTTTAGACTTACTTATGATATTTTTGATAAATTAAAACCTTATGGAGCAAAAATATGTTCTATGGGAATGAGTAGAGACTTTGAGATAGCAATAGAAGAAGGGTCTAATATGATAAGGGTTGGAAGTGCATTACTAAACTCATATATGTAGAGTAAAAAAATTATGTTAAGATAAAAAGCGGTTAATTTGTTTAAAATAAAATAATTATTACAAATTTCTACCAAAATCATTGTAAAATATTTTAATATATTTCATTTCACATTTATATGAAGGTTAAAAATGAAAAAATTACTTATTCTTTTATTTTTTGTTTTAGTTTTTGCTTCAAATTCAAATTTAAGCGTTGTCAATCCTACATGGAATATTATTGACTGTGTTAACAATTTTGAATTGATAAAAAAAAGAGAGTATGGTAAATATCTGAATATTTTAAAAGAGACTGATAAGGCTGTTTCGTTAAAAGAATCTTATATTGATTCCAAAATTTATGATACTGTTTTTAATGGAGTATGTAGTGAAATGATAAAAAAAGTGCAAAAAATTTATCAAAAAGAACATAACCCTATTTTAAAAAAAATTATTTTTTATATGAAAGATATAAAGAAAAAGGCCAAAAAAAGAGTTATTGCTGTTGCTTAAACAGTCTTACAGTGACTCCTTTTTCAAAATATTTTTTCATCTCTTCTATTTTTTGCGGAGTAAGTGAATTAATTTTTTCCTGATAATCAAGAAGAGGGGTTATGTCACCTTTAGCAAAATAATCACCGTATATATTACTTACCCCTGAACTGCTTTCAAGTTGTGTTATAAAATCATATTTAGTTTGATTTTTTACTTTATCGAGTGCTTTTTTTGTAATTTTGTAATTTTTAAGTTCTTTTTTTAATTCTTTTTCAAGTTTTTCAGGAGATACACCAGGATTACAAAAACCAAATACAATAAATACACCAGGGTCAATAAGCTCCATATTATAAGCATACACTTCATTTGCAAGCTGTTTTTTGTTTATAAGTTTTTCTCTGAGTGTTCCGCTTTTACCACCGCTTAGTATTTCACTAAGTGCACTTAATGCAAACTGGTCTTCATGGTTAAATTCAGGTATGTGATAAGCAATAGCTACGGCTTCAATCTGTGTATCCCTTTTTATTTCTACTGTTTTATCTCCGTCAAGCGGAGGCTCTTTTTGATGAAGTTTTGGAATAGGACGTGAGTTTTTGATATAAGAAAAATATTTCTCAGCTTCATTAAATACCTCATCCGCATCTATATCACCGGCTACAAGTATAAATGCGTTTTTTGGCTGATAGTAGGTTTTATGAAAATCCCTTATATCTTTTATATCCCAATTTAAAATATCATCTTTAAATCCTATAGGAGTCCAATGGTATGGATGATAAATATAAGTGTTGTTAAAAAGCCTGAAATATAAATATCCTATTGGATTGTTATCTGTCCTCCACAGTCTTTCTTCATAAACAACTTTTCGCTCTCTTTGAAATTCGTCGTCATTTAGATTTAAGTTTTCCATAACTTCACTGAAAAGTTCAAAAGTTTTATTAAGATATGTGCTTGATGTTTTAATGAAGTAATGTGTATAATCAAAACCTGTTGAAGCGTTATCAACACCGCCTAATGATTTGACTATTTTATCAAAATCACCTTCTTTTAAATTTTTGGTGGATTTAAAATTCATATGTTCAAGCATATGTGCTATACCGGTTTTTCCAAGCGTTTCATTTCTACTTCCGACTTTATAGTAAATATTGCTTGTAATTACATTAGAGCCTCTGTTCATAGGGATGGCAATAACTTCAAGATTGTTTTTTAATTTATGGGTATAAAACTTATGAAGCATTATCTTCCTTTAATTCAAGTTTTTTGGGAATATCAGCTCCAATAGCCTCACTTATATGAGAAAAGCCGTCTTCTTCTAAAAATTTAGTAATGCCTTCATTAATTTCTCTTATAAGCCCTGGACCTTTATAAATAATCCCGCTGTAAACCTGCAAAAGTGAAGCTCCGGCTTTTATTCTTTTATATGCTTCCTCGGCAGAGTCAATACCCCCAACACTTACAATTGGAACTTTGCCAAAAACTTCATTAGCTACTAATCTTAATACTTCATAACTTCTTTTCGCAAGTGGTTTTCCTGAAATTCCACCTTTTTTTACCGGTGTATCTATTATGTCATAATTAACAGTGGTATTTGTAACTATTATACCGTCAGCTCCGTACATTACAGAAAGGTTTGCAAGGTTTATTATGTCTTCATCTTCCATATCAGGAGAAAATTTAATTAAGATAGGTTTGTCTGTCAGTTTTTTAAGCTCACTGAAAAGATTTGAAATAAATTCTGCATTTAATAAATCCCTAAGACCAGGAGTATTAGGAGAAGAGATGTTTATAACAAAAAAATCAACCGTATTTTTAAGTTCTTCAACGAGTGTTTTATAATCTTCTATTGCTTTATCTTCTGGGGTGTCTTTGTTTTTGCCTATATTTGCACCTATTGGTAGAACAAAAGGGTAAATTTTTTTAAGTCTTTGTTTAATTATATCTACTCCGTCATTATTGAATCCATATGCATTTTGTATTGCCTCAAATTCCGGCCATCTCCAAGAGCGTGGTTTTTCGTTTCCTTCTTGCGGTCTAACTGTAACAGCTCCTATTTCTCCCCATCCAAATCCCATCACAGGCCATGCTTGAATCATTGTAGCGTTTTTATCAAATCCGGCAGCCACACCTACCGGATTTTTAAATTCAAGTCCCCATATGGTTTGTTTAATTTTTTCATTTGTGATAAAATTTTTAGATATTAACGAGTTAAAAAACAGAGGGCATCTTCTTGTTGTCTTAAAAATCGATTCGACAATATTATGAGCTGTTTCAGGGTCAATTTTATAAATTATAGGTTTGATGGTATCAAAAAAACTCATCATTTTCCTTTTTTCAAATTATATCAAAAGGTAAAGAATGGATAAAAGAATTTTAGGAATTGTAGGCAGTTTATTATATATTTTATCGTTTATTCCGCATATCGGGCTTTATTTGCTTATAATCGGATTTATAGTACTTTTTTTTGCAATCAAAGACATATCTCAAAATGCGGCAAAAAGTCTTTTTATAGGATTTTTGATAAATATATTGGGATATGGAATTTATATAATATGGGGTATTGGCACTCTTGGAGCAATTTTGGCATATATAAACGAACCTGATTCCACACTTGCTCTTGGAAGTGTTATTATGGGGATACTTGGAGTTCTTGGAGGTATGTATGTTTTGGGAATAATTTCATCAATTTTTTATAAAAATGCACTAATTGAGCTTAAAGCAAAAACAGGAATTAAATATTTTGAATGGGCGGGATATTTGATCCTTTTTGGATATCTTTCCATGATTTTTGTAATAGGGGTGTTTATTGTAATCGCTGGATGGGTATTTGCAATGTATGGATTTATGATTTATCAAGAGAGAAAGGCTCTTCCTAAACCTTCTCCCAAAGAGTCCCGTTAGGGGTATCTTGGATTTGAATTCCCATTTTCTTTAATTCATCTCTTATCTTATCGGCTAATGCATAATTTTTTTCTTTTTTTGCCTCGTTTCTTTTTTCAATAAGTTCATTTATCTTCTTTTTAGTATCTTCATCGATTCCTGATTGGAAATATTCATAAGCGTCACTTCCGCCTACACCTAAAAGTTTATCGATAAATTCAATATTACTTATTATTTTCTGTTTTAAAATTTTGTCTTTTGGATTTTTATCAAGCTCTTCATTTGCATTTTTAACAAATTCATCTACCGCTGCGAGTGCTTTTGAAATGTTTAAATCATCTCTCATAGCTTCTAAAAGTCTGTTTTCAAAATCTTTGTCTTTTTGTTTTTTAGTTATTCCGTAAACTCTTTTTTTAAGTCTGTATAATTTATCAAGTCTTTTTTTACTCGCAATTAAATCTTCTTCACTGAAATTAAGAGGGGCTCTGTAATGTGTGCTCATAAGATAAAATCTAAGCACTTCCCCCGGATAATGTTTAAGCGCATCTTTGACAAAAAAGCTGTTTCCAAGGGATTTACTCATTTTTTCACCGTTTATCTGTACAAAACCATTATGCATCCAGTATTTTGCCAGATGTCCGCCGTATGCACAGTGGCTTTGCGCCTCTTCGTTTTCGTGATGAGGAAAGAAAAGGTCCGCTCCTCCGCCGTGAATGTCTATTTCATACTCTCCATCATATGCAATATGTTTTTTAATCATTGCAGAGCATTCTATATGCCATCCGGGTCTGCCTTTGCCAAAAGGAGAGTCAAAACAAACATCTCCTTCACCTTTGCACGCTTTCCAAAGAGCAAAGTCCTGAGGGTTTTTTTTGCCTTCTGTTTCCACTCTGTGCTGTGCTTCTGCATCCTGAGGGCATTTATGAGATAAAGAGCAGTACTCTTCATCTTTACTCACATCAAAATATATATCCCCATTTGGAAGTTTATATGCATAACCTTTATCAAGAAGTTTTTGGATAAGATCAAACATTGCTTCAAGGGATTCAGTTGCTTTTGGTTCTATATCTGCTCTTTTTACATTTAAAGCTCCCATATCCCTAAGATATGAATTTATATAATGTTCAGTTATTTCTTCAAGACTTTTGCCTGTGGCATTCATTTTATTGATTATTTTGTCATCAATATCAGTGAAATTTTTTACAAAAGTTACCTTATATCCAAGGGTTTCAAGAGTGCGTCTTAGCAAATCAAAACTAATAGAACTTCTTGCATGTCCTAAATGCGCATCGTCATATACAGTGGGTCCGCAGACATAAATTCTTACTTCATTATCTTTTATAGGCTCAAATTTTATTTTTTCTTTTTTATGAGAGTCAAAAATTACCATTTCATCTCCTTTGTGCGCAATTATAACAAATAAAACAGTTGCTTAAAGAGTATGGAAATAAGCACAGAAGCTAAAACTGTTAAAAAATAAATTAAAACATATTTTTTTTCAAAAAAAGTTAAAAACTGGTTAAATCCGTATTCTTTAAGCGTTAAAAAAAAGAGTACAAATCCTCCTATACTGCCTGCGAGTGCAAGTCCCAAAACTTTCATCGGATATATCAGCAAAAGGCTGAATATTATATTTACTCCAAGTGATATCGCAGAAAATTTTGCAGATTTTAAATGTCTGTGTGTCGCGTAAAGATAAGAAGAAAAAAGTTTATTAAGTCCAAAAGGAATTAATCCAATCATATACATAATCAAAACATATGAAGTCTCAATAGTATCTTTATTGGTAAAAGCGCCTCTTTCAAACAGAAGTTTGACTATCTCTTTTGAATTGATAACGGCAAAAATAAATGCAAGTGTTAAAAGATAAAAAAGATACCAAAATGCTTTTTTCATATTTTCATTTGCTTCTTTTGTTTTGTTTTGAGAGAGGGCTTTTGTAATTTGCGGAAAAAGAACTGTTGATATGGCTATTGCAAAAAGAGCAAATGGCAGCTGAAAAAGTCTATTTGCATAATAAAGATAACTGATGCTTCCGGCACTTAAAAAAGTGGCAAGCCATGTATCAAGAAATGCAGATATATGAGCGGTTGAGTTTCCAAAAACAGAAGGTAAAAAATGCTTTTTAAAAGTTGAAATATCGGCTTTTTTATTGCTTTTTGCCCCGATATATAAAAGTTTTAAAATTCCGTATTTTTTTGAGGCTATAATATGGGCAATCAGCTGTGCAACACCTCCTGCAACAACACCGATACTCATATATAAAATTACCTCTTCTTTGCTTTTATGCATAGCCAACACAAGGGCGGTTATAAGTGAAATATTTAAAAGTGCCGTTGAAAAGGCAGTTGTTGTAAAATGTTTTTTGTATTGTAGAAGACTTGCTAAGAATGTAACTATAAATATTAAATCGAGATACCAAAAGTTTATTGCGACAAGCGGAGCTGCAATTTTTTTTGCTTTTTCATCAAACCCGTAAGCTAAAATATCGGTAATGGGATAAGAAAAAAGAGTGACAATAAGACTTAAAATAAGTATAATTGTAAAAATATATTTAAATACTTTATAGGCAAATGAAGGTTTGTATTTTGCTTTTGCAAATGAAGGTAGAAAGCTTTGTGTAAAAGCGCCTTCGGCAAAAATTCTTCTAAAAAGATTTGGCAATTTAAATGCCACAAAGAAGATATCTGAATATATATTTGCACCAAGAATTGAAGCACTTAACAAATCGCGTAAAAATCCTAAAATTCTGGAATTAAAAATTCCGATAAAGTTAATAAGTATTGATTTAATCATAAACGAAATTTTACCAAAAGGTTTTAAAAAATGGGTTTCTTTTTTAAAAAAGAAAAAAAGAAAAATGAGTTTAAACCAAAAACTCTTCTTACAGAAAATGTAAGCGAAGAACTTGTTAAAATTGCAAGAGAATATGAAATTCCAATTTCTTCTCTTGATTTTAACCTCATCACATATAAAACATATGTGAAATTTCCAGGAGAAGATTTTGTAGAAGCTAATAAAGAAATTATTGAAAAGTTTATGATTCTTGAAAACCTTATTAATGAAGAAGCTGAAATAAAACAGGTTTATGAAATTGAAATAAAAAAATACAAGCCGGAGCCAAATTTTGAACTTATAGGTCAAATGAAAGTAAATGATTTATATACATATGCTGAATTTATCGTTTCAAAAAATTCATTAATTAAACTTAATGATATTTTTGAAAAAGTAAAAACAGAACTTAATAAAAAGAAAATAAGAAATTCTCTTTTAATAGATATTTTTGATTTAATGGACGAAGATATAAAAAAACTTCAAAGCATAATCTTAATAGATGAAAAATTAAATAATGATTTTAAAATAAGGCTTTGTAAAGGAATAGATCCTCTTAAAAGTATTAGGGGAGAAGTAATATATCATTTTAAGAAAAATAAAGATGAAAAAAAACTTATTTTTCCTGTAAAAAGCGGTGAAGTTGTAATAGAAATAATTCTTCCAAAACCTGGACGAAACGGCAGGGACTGCAGAGGAAAAATAATTAAAGTTGAAGAGTTCGGCGAATTTAATATTCCTGAAATATTGTATGATGAAAAAACGATTGAGAAAAAAGCTGATGACGAAAAAATAATATTTATAGCCAAAAAAGATGGTTATATAACAAAAGAAGATGGAAAATTTATTATAAAAGATGAAATGGAAGTCAAACAGATAAATCTTAAAACCGGCAATGTAAAAGGCGCTGATGAGAGCGATGTAAAACTGCAAGTTAAAGAAAATGATGTCTTAAAAGAAGCGATAATGGACAATATGATTGTAGAAACAACAGAGCTTCATGTTAAAGGAAATGTCGGGAATAAGGCAAAAATAAAAGCAAAAAAACTTATAATAGAAGGACAGACTCATAAAAACTCAAAAATTCTTACTGAAAATGGTGAAATAAATATACATAAAGGTGAAGTTAAAGCTAAAAAACTTAAAATCAACAGACTCGAAGGGGGTAGGGTAAAAGCAGATGAAGTCGAAATTGAGCTTGCCATGGGGGGAGTTGTTTATGCAAAAAAGATAAAAATCAATAAAATGCTTGCACATAACAAATTTTTTGCAAGTGAAGAAATAGTAATCTGTGATGAAAAAGGGGAAGAAAATTTGCTTGCAATTTCTCCTAAAATGGTATTAAAAGAATTAGATATAGAAAAACTCAAAAAAAGACTTATTGAAATAGGGCAGTATTTAAATATAAAAATAAGAGAGTTTAATAAGTTAAAAGAAATATATTCATCTGTTAAAAATGTAATGAACGAATACAAAAAAGAGTATCTTCAAAATAAAAAAGAAGGCAAAAGAACTTCTTCTCTTATTTTGAAAAAACTAAAAGAATATAAAGAACTTACAGAAAAGATTGATGCAATAAAAAGGGAAATCAATATTTTGAAAAAAGAAAAAGAGAGTATTTTAGAGACTATTGAGTATCTTCAAAGCGGAATTTTTAATGCAAAAATTTATTCAGCCACTCCTTGGAAACCTTTTAACCGTATAGTTTTTGAACTTATTGAACCTCCTGTAAAAATCGTATATGACACAAAAGGGAATGAAGGCAGATGCGGATTTAAATTAAAAGATGAGGATAATTTAAAAATTGTAAAGATAAAGGCAGATAATGATTTATGCAATTGAAGGTGATATTTTTGATAAAGATGAAGGAAAAATATATTTAAAAACAAATTCAGGAATTATTTATGAAATAAATGTTTCACTTCTAACATTTTCAAAACTTGAAAAAGATGAAAAAACATTGTTTTTGATTACTGAAATTATTAAAGAAAATGAATATACTCTTTATGGTTTTTTGGAAAAAGAGGAAAAAAAACTTTTTGACGCGCTTTTAAAAATAAACGGGGTAGGTCCAAAAGCAGCTCTTGGAATTATTTCCACCATGACTCCGGGAGAATTTGTAGAGGCGGTTCAAAACAGCGATATAAATGCCCTTAAAAAAGTTCCGGGTATTGGTCCTAAATCTGCAAAAAGAATAATTGTTGAAATGGGAGAATTTGAAGCCGGAAGCTTAAATAATGAGCTTACTCAGGCTATAATTGCACTTGAAAATTTAGGATTTAAAAAAGCTGATATTTTAAAAGCTTTGCAGGGTGAGAGCGGGAGTGTTGAAGAACTTATTAAAAAAGCCCTTAAAAAACTTGGGAAATGAGTGTGAGGAGTGAATGAGATGATGAGTAGATGGTGAATAACTTTTAACACATTTACCCATATACTCATTAACCCTTACTCTAATATACATACTTAATAAAGGAGAAAAATGACATTTTTAATACTTTTTGGAGGAAGCAGTTTTGAGCATGAAATTTCAATAGTAAGTGCAATAACTCTAAAAGATAAAATAAAAAAACATAATTTAAAGTTTGTTTTTATTGATTCAAATAGAGATTTTTATTTAATCGAAAAAGAAAATATGAAAAGTAAATATTTTGCAAGTGGTGAATATAAAAAATCAACGAAACTTGAAATTACTAAAAACGGATTTAAATATAAAAAAGGTCTTTTGAAAAAAGAAGAATTTATAGATTTTGATGTGGCAATCAATCTTATTCATGGAAGAGACGGGGAAGATGGAAAAATACCTGGAATGCTTGAATTTTTCTCTATCAAGGCAATTACTCCGAATATTGAAGCAAGTGTTTTAAGCTATAATAAAGTCTTAACAAAACTTTTTGCAAAATCAAGGGGTGTTGAAGTAATAGAATATGAAATTATAAACGAACCAAAAACAAAATTTGATTTTCCAATAATTATCAAACCTGCAAGACTTGGAAGCAGTATAGGTGTAAGTGTTGTAAGAAATCAGGATGAATTTAATTATGCTTATGATGTAGCAAGGGAATTTGATGATTTGATAATCGTGGAGCCTTTTATTGAAGGTATTGAAGAGTATAATCTTGCCGGATGTTTTGCTGATGGGTGGATATTTAGCAAAGTTGAAAAAGTAGAGAAGAAAGAATTTTTGGATTTTGAAAAAAAATATATGGATTTTGGCAGAAAAGAGACTGATTTAAAGAGTGTGGATGATTCTCTTGAAGATAAACTTAAAGAAAATTTCAAAAAAATATATAAAAATGAGTTTGAAAATGCTCTTATCAGATGCGACTTTTTTGTGAAAGATGATATAATTTATTTAAATGAAATTAATCCAATTCCAGGAAGTATGGCAAATTATCTTTTTGATGATTTTGAAAATGTTTTAGAAAATCTTGCAAAAAATTTAAAAACAGAAAAAGAAATAAAAATTGATTATCAGTATATAAATAAAATCCAAATGGCAAAGGGAAAGTAGTTGAAAACTTATAAATTTTTAATATCTGGCAAGGTCCAAGGTGTTTGGTATAGAAAATTTGTAAGCGAAAATGCGAAAAAATCTGGTTTTAAAGGTTATATTAGAAATTTATCTGATGGAAGGGTTGAAGCAGTGGCAAATATAGAAAATGATGAAAAATTTAATGAATTTATAAATATTTTAAAAGAAGGTTCACCATATAGTATTGTAGAAAATATAGAATACAGAGAAGTTCCTTTTGAGAAATTTGACGATTTTGAAATAAGGCGTTAAGTGGCAAATTTTTCTACACATATAAACACAGCGGCATTTGGAGGAGCAGTTTTTTCTTCTTTTTTGGCTTTAAATGTCTCAATAGATACAAAAACCGCTCTTTTTTGTTTTGGAGCTACAATTATAGGCGGTATTTTACCTGATATTGACCATGACAAATCAACACCTCTTAAAATTATGCATTTTATTTTTGCAAATTTAATTTCTTTTATAGTGATATATAAATATATTAATTATCTTAAAATTATAGAAATTATTTTATTGTGGTTTGGTGTTAATGTTATGGTAGGAATAGTTTTTTATATTTTTAAAAAAACTACAAAACACAGAGGTATGATACATTCACTCCCTGCAGCTTTTCTTTTTTGGTTTTTCAGTTCATTTCTGCTTTATAAGTTCGGAGGTTTTGATATATCTAGATCTTATCTTATAGGATTGTCTCTTTTTTTGGGATATTTGATCCATTTAATTTTAGATGAGATATACAGCGTGGATCTTACAGGCAGAAAAATAAAAAAATCTTTTGGCAGTGCTTTAAAAATATGTTCTAATGATAAAAAAATAAATTTGTTTGTCTATTCTCTTTTATTTTTAAGCCTTGTATTTTTGCCTCAAAAAACCATTATTATCAATTTAATAAAAGGGATTATTAATGTTTGAATTAATCGTGCATTTTATTACAGTTTTTGCCATTGGATTTTATCTTATTACCGTTCTTCAATGGTATAACTATAAAATAAACCGTATTATTTTTCATTTTCATAATTACAGATGGCATATTTTTTATCTTTTGATTCCATTGATCACTTATATTTTTGCCTATAAGTTTTTTTGGATTTATCTGTTTTTTGGTTATATTCCTGCACTTTTATTCTGGTTTAGAAGAATTAAAAAACCTCTTAATGTAACAAAAAGGGTAAAAAGATTTTTTATAACGCT
>JALTBU010000214.1 GCA_027008345.1 Nautiliaceae bacterium
AAGTTGCTTCTTTTGATGAAAAGACTCTTGAAGATATGCTTTTTGTTTTAATGAAAAAACATTTTGGATTTATAAATTTTGCTGGAGCAATTTTGGGGGCAATTATAGGATTTGTTCAGTATTTTGTTATCAGTTAGTTATTAAACTCAAATATAATTGCCCTTAAAAAGGCAAAGATGAAAAAAATTTTTTCATATTTAGATATTTTTTTGGCAGTATTGCTTTTTGGAATTGTTATATTTTTTAAGATAGATTTTTATAAAATTGTTTTATTTTTATTAGAATTAATGGTATTAATTGAGCTTAGTCAAATGCTTTTTGTCTTTTTCAAGCGACAGAGAATAAAAATAAGATATATGATAGATGCTTCAATTATTTATATCATAAGAGAATTATTAATTGTTCTTACAACTCATCCAAAAGATATTAAAATTATTTCTCTTTATACATCTCTTATAGGAATATTTTTCTTTTTTAGATTTTTGGCAATAAAAATAACATATAAAGAAGAAAGAAATTAAAGGATTTTAAGGTCTAACATCCTTTTAACTTCTTCTTCTGGCATTTTGTGGAAGTATAGATAGCTATAAACTTTATCTTCTTTTCCTGCAAGTTTTCTTTCATAAATTTCTCTGTATTCTTCAGGAGTTGGAATTCTACCAAGAAGTGATATTACCGCTGCAAGTTCTGCACTTCCAAGATAAACTTTTGCACCTTTACCCATTCTGTTATCAAAGTTTCTTGTTGAAGTTGAAAATACATTTGCATAATCTTTAACTCTTGCCTGATTACCCATACACAAACTACATCCCGGAATTTCTATTCTTGCTCCAGCTTGACCGAATATTGCGTAATATCCTTCTTCTGTAAGTTGTTCTTTATCCATTTTTGTAGGAGGTGCAATCCAAAGTCTTACAGGAACCTGACCTTCACCTTTTAGGATTTCAGCTGCTGCTCTATAATGACCGATATTTGTCATACAGCTTCCAATAAATACTTCATCAATTTTATGAGGTCTGTTTGGGTCTGCCAATACTTCGCTTAGAGTTGCAACATCATCAGGATCGTTTGGACATGCAACAATTGGCTCTTTAATTTCATTTAAATCAATTTCAATTACAGCTGCATATTCCGCATTTTCATCTCTTCTAAGAAGTTTTGGATTTTCAAGCCACTCTTTCATTTTGTCAATTCTTCTTTGGATTGTTCTTTTATCTTCATATCCTGCTTCAATCATGGCTTCAAGCATTTTGATGTTTGATTTTAAATATTCTGCAACTTGCTCTTCACTTACATCTACAGTACAAGCTGCTGCACTTCTCTCAGCACTTGCGTCTGCAAGTTCAAATGCCTGTTCAACTGTTAAATTTCTAATAATATCACCTTCGATTTCTAAAATTCTTCCGTTGAAAATATTTTTTTTGTTTTGTTTTTCAACTGTTAAAAGACCTTGTTTAATTGCAAAATATGGAATTGCATTAACTAAGTCTCTTAGAGTGATTCCAGGTTGAAGCTCACCTTTGAATTTAACAAGTACACTTTCAGGAACATTAAGTGGCATAGACCCAGTAACTGCTGCAAATGCAACCAGACCACTACCTGCAGGGAAAGATATACCAATTGGGAATCTTGTATGTGAATCTCCTCCAGTACCTAATGTATCAGGTAAAATCATTCTATTTAGCCAAGAGTGGATTACACCATCACCCGGTCTTAGGGCTACACCACCTCTGCTTGTAATGAAATCAGGAAGTGTGTGATGAAGTTCAATATCAGCCGGTTTTGGATATGCAGCTGTATGACAGAAACTTTGCATTACTAAATCAGCATTAAATCCAAGTGCTGCAAGTTCTTTAATTTCATCTCTTGTCATAGCACCTGTTGTATCTTGACTACCAACTGTTGTAGCAGTTGGCTCAACATACATACCTGGTCTTACACCTTCCATTCCGCAAGCACGACCTATAATTTTTTGAGCAAGTGTATATCCTACACCTTCTTTTCCTTTTGGTTGTTCAGGTTTAATGAATATATCTTTTTCAGGTTCCATATTAAGTGATTCTCTTGCTTTTTTAGTTAAGTTTTTACCGATAATAAGTGGAACCCTACCACCAGCTCTTACTTCATCAGGAAGTGTATTTGGTTTAAGTTCAAATTCACCGATGACTTCGCCGTTTTTAAGAATTTTGCCTTCATATGGTCTGATTTCAATTTCATCACCAGTTTCAAGGCTTGATACATCAACTCCTTGAATTGGAAGTGCACCTGCATCTTCAAGTGTATTAAAGAAAATAGGTGCAATAACGCTTCCAATTACAATACCGCCTCTTTTTTTGTTTGGAACAAATGGAATTTCTTCACCAATGTGCCAAATTAGCGAGTTTGCAGCTGATTTTCTACTTGAACCAGTTCCAACTACATCACCTACAAATGCTACAGGAAGTCCACTTTTTTTAAGCTCTGCAATAGTATCGAGAGCATCTGGCATTTTAGCTTTTAGCATACTTGTTGCATGAAGTGGAATATCGCTTCTTGTAAATGCTTCACTTGCAGGAGATAAATCATCTGTATTTGTTTCGCCAGGTACTTTAAATACTACGGCTTTGATACTCTCAGGAAGAGGCTTTTTAGAAGTAAACCACTCAGCATTTGCCCATGATTCAAGTACTTCTTTTGCGAATTTGTTTCCTTTTTTTGCAAGTTCTTCTACATCGTGGAATGCATCATATACAAGTAGGATATTTTTTAGTTGATTTGCAGCTTCTTTTGCTAATTCTTCATCTTCAAGTTCAAGTGCGTCAATTAGAGGTTTTACATTATAACCTCCAAGCATTGTTCCTAAAATTTCAATAGCTCTTTTTTTAGAAATTGCAGGGCTGCTTGCTTTACCTTGTACAATATCATTTAAAAAAGCAGCTTTTACATATGCGGCTTCATCAACACCAGGATTTATATGATTTAAGAATAAGTCCATTAAATATTCTTCTTCTGGAATTGGAACCATTTTAAGAAGTTCTACAAGTTCAGCTGCCTGTTTTGCTGTTAGAGGAAGTGGAGGAATTCCAAGTTTAGCTCTCTCTTCAGTATGTTTTTTGTACTCTTCAATGAAGCTCATTTGCTATCCTTTTTTGTAAAATTATAAAGGATTTTTTACGATTTGTTACATTTTTATTATTTTACAATAGAGAATGTGTGTGTTTTTGTAACATTTGATTTATTAAAAAATTCAAAACTTAGATATAATTTCAATAAAAAGGCATATAAGTGAATTTTGAAAAAATAGCAAAAGAAGTTTTGGAAATTGAAGCGAATGAACTTCTAAATGCAGATGTCCGCGGTATAAATAAAGCTGTTGATATTGCTTATAACACAAAGGGTAAAGTTATAATTACCGGTGTTGGAAAATCAGGGCTTATTGGAAGTAAAATTGCGGCAACACTTGCGAGTACAGGGACACCTAGCTTTTTTATACATCCGACAGAAGCACTTCATGGAGATTTAGGTATGATAGGTAAAGATGACAGTGTGATTGCAATAAGCTATTCAGGTGAGAGTGAAGAGCTTATAAAAATTTTGCCTCATATAAAAAGATTTGATGTGCCTTTAATTGCAATGACCGGAGATAGGAATTCTACACTTGCGAGATATGCAGATGTTGTTTTGAATATTCATGTAAATAAAGAGGCATGTCCACTTAATGTAGCTCCTACAAGTTCAACCACACTTACACTTGCGATGGGAGATGCTTTGGCTGTATGTCTTATGAAAAAAAGAAATTTTACAAAAGAGGATTTTGCATCTTTTCATCCGGGTGGGAGTCTTGGAAAAAGACTTTTTATAAAAGTAAAAGATTTGATGAAAAAAGATTTTCCTGTTGCTGATGAAAATGATAATTTAAAAGAAGCTATTATTAAAATGAGTGAGGGGAAACTAGGTCATGTGCTTTTTATTAAAAATGGAAAAGTTAAAGCCTTACTTAGTGATGGTGATTTAAGAAGAGCTATGATGAGTGAAAATTTTGATTTGAATAAAAAAGCGATAGAATTTGCGACAAAAAATCCAAAAACAATAAATGAAAATGTACTTGCAAGTGATGCTTTAAAATATATGGAAGATAATAAAATTCAGCTTTTGCCTGTTGTAGATGATGAAGGAAATGTTGTAGGAGTGCTTCATATACATCATCTTGTAGAAGCTGGGATAAAATAGGGAAGTAAAAAAATTGTGAAGTAAAATTTTAAACTTTTTACAATTTTTCGATTAAAACAATTATATTGTTAAAAAGGAAGTAAATGAGATTAAATAAATTTATAAGTCATCATACTACTTATTCAAGAAGAGATGCCGATAAACTTATTTTTGACGGTAGAGTAAAAGTAAATGGCAAAATAATAAAAGAACCAGGTTTTGAAGTAGAAGATGGTGATAAAGTATCGGTAAACGGAAGACCTGTCAAAAAAAGTACAAAATATACTTGTATTGTTTATAATAAACCAAGAGGGGAACTTGTAACCAAAAAAGATGACAGGGGAAGAAAGACAATTTATGATTCACTTCCAAAAAAATTTAGACATTTCATACCTGTGGGAAGACTTGATTTTAATAGTGAAGGTCTTTTGATTTTAACGGATTCGCCAAAAGTAGCACATGCTTTAATGAATTCTGATTTGCCAAGAGTTTATAAACTCAGGATAAAAGGTGAAATAACTCCTGAAATGGAAGCAGCAATGATGGAAGGTGTTGAAGTGGGAAGTGAAGGTGCACATGAAAAAAGTGATATAAACTCTATAAAATTAAAACCGTTTTTAAGTTATCAGATTATTAAAAATGCACCTAAATATTCAACACTTAAAGTTGCGATAAGTGAAGGTAAAAACAGAGAACTTAGAAGATTTTTTGCACATTTTGGAAGAGATGTGCTTGATTTGAAAAGACTCTCTTACGGATGGGTAAGCCTTAATGCCCTTCCTACTGGAAAAACAAGATATTTTGACAAAAGAGAATATAAACTTTTAAAAGAATTTTTAATAAAGGAGAACAATGCAAGAGATAATAATAAAAACAAAATATAAATCAGAAGTAATTGATATTACAAAAGATATTAAAGAGGCTGTTATAAAAAGCGGAGTTAGAGATGGAATTGTAACAGTATTTTGCCCACATTCTACCGCGAGTGTAATTATTTTTGAAAAAAGTGACGCATCTCTTAGAAGAGATTTACTTGGAATGCTTAAAGATATCGTACCGTTTAGGGATTATCAGCATAATAATGCAAGAGCGCATTTAAAAGCAACATTTTTAAGAAGCAATATTACTTTGATTGTTGATAATGCAAATGTTGTACTTGGTGAATGGCAAGGTATTTTTCTTGTTGATTTTGATGGGCCGAGAGAGAGAAAAGTGTATATTAAGGTGATTAATGGCTAATCCTGTTTTAGTTATAATTGCAATACTTTTTATTGCTCTTTTGTTTAATATACCTTTTGCAAAATTTAAAATTCCACCTATTATTGGATATATTTTTACGGGTATTATAACTTCAAATATTTTTCATTTAGACCATCATACGATTGAAATCGTAGCTGAAATGGGTATTGTTTTTTTAATGTTTATGATTGGGCTTGAATTTTCTCCTGAAAAATTAAAATCTATGAAAAAAGAAGTTTTTGTGTTCGGTTTTGCTGAAATGGCGATTGTCAGCGGTATTTTTGGCCTTTTTTTCTGGTTGGCTTTTAAAATCGATTTGAGAATCTCATTAATAATAGGTTCTGCAATTGCTCTTAGTTCAACTGCAATTGTTTTAAAACTACTTAATGAAAGCAGGGAAATAAGTAAACCTTATGGGAGAATTTCCCTTGGCATACTTCTTTTTCAGGATATTGCGGTAATTCCGGTATTAATTGCCATTTCTATTCTTGTAAATAAAGATGCGAATTTAACTCAACTTATTTTAAAAACAATAGGCGGTTTTTTGGCGCTTGGTATATTTATATGGATATATGGGAAATTTATAGCTCCATTTGTGATTTCACAGGCTACAAAAACCCGTTCAGATGAAATATTTATGGCAACAGTGCTGTTAGTGGTACTCACCGCTGCCGAAATTGCACATTTTTTTGGACTTAGTTATTCACTTGGAGCATTCTTAGCAGGTATGATTTTAAGCGAAACAAAGTATAAATATCAGATTGAAGCAGATTTAGTTCCTTTTAGGGATATACTTTTGGGTGTATTTTTCCTCTCAGTCGGTTTAATGGTTGATTTAAACTTTGTTATTCATAATATATTATCTATACTTTTAATGACTGTTGCTTTTATGATGTTCAAAGCAGGAATTATTTATTTAATGCTGTTTTTATTTGTAAAACATAAAAGAGTAGCTATAAAAACAGCATTTATTCTTTCACAAATTGGTGAATTTTCTTTTGTGATTTTTGCTCTACTTAGTAAATATAGTCTTGTTGATAACATACTTCTTCAAAAACTTGTTGTGGTAGTGGTGATTTCTATGATTTTAACACCATTTATTATTAAAAATATATATAAAATTGCTGATATCTTTGATAAAGAAGTTCAGGATTTTGAAGAATATGAGATTAAAGGGGCTAATGTAAGCGGTCATATAATATTAATAGGTTATGATAAAATAGGTCAAAGGGTTGCAAGAAAGCTGACTCGTATGGGAATACCTTATGTTGCAATTGATAAACAAATTGAACTTGTAAAAGAAGGTTTAAAAAACGGAGATAATGTAATATTTGGTAATGCTGCAAATAAAAGAATACTCGAAAGTCTTAAAGTTGATGAAGCGGCAGCTGTAATAATTACTACTCTAAATGAAGAGCATACAGAGATGATTACACAAAATTTACTTGAAATAAATCCAAATTTAAATATAATACTTCTTACAGATGACGAACTTCAGCATGAGTTTTATAAACATAAAAATATTTATGTGGTTGATAAATCAAAAGAGTTGGCTGAAAAACTTATTGAACTTGCACTAAAATGTGAAATGAGATTATGTTAAAATTTAGTAAAAAAGGATAGCAATGTTTGAAAAATTAGTTGAAAATATTCAAGGATATAAGAAACCTTTGGCTTTTGGTATAGCAAGAGTTGATTTAGGTCAGTTAAATCACGATAAAATCCTTCAAGCTACATATCCATTAATTAATTGGAATGAAAATTTTGGAAGTGCAGCTGTTTTTATCAGAAGTCTTATAGATAACGGAGTAGAGGTTGATTTTAGCGGGAGTGAATTTGTCGCACCTGTGACTCCTGAATTTGTAAAAAGTGCACTTAATTATTTTGGTGAAGACTTGGTTGCAGAAGCTGTAGGTGATAAACATAAAAATATTCAGGTTTTAAAAGTTTTAAATGAAATTTTTGAAGAAGAATTTTATGATAATTACAGAATCTGCTTTTTATTTGAAGATGATGCACCAAAAAGTGTAGAAGCTGTATATTTAAAACTTTATGCATTATCAACAAGAAAAGCAAAACTTAGAAGTATTAACCTAAACGGAGCTTTTGGTGTTTTACACAATTGTGCATGGGTTGGAAATGTTCCAATTGAACTTGATTATCTAAGAGCAAATGAAATAGAGCTTAAACTAAAAGATGCTTATCCTGAGGTTGAATATGTAGATAAATTTCCAAGATATCTCTCACATATAGTGCCAGAAGACAATATTAGAATTCTTGATACTGCAAAAGTTAGAATGGGAGCCCAACTTGCTCCTGGAACCACAGTAATGCCTGGAGCGAGTTATATTAATTTCAATGCAGGTACTGAAGGACCTGTAATGGTTGAGGGAAGAATATCTTCATCTGCCGTTGTTAAAGAAGGTGCTGATGTCGGAGGCGGTGCATCAATTCTTGGAGTTTTAAGTGGAACAAACGGAAATCCTGTAACAATTGGAAGAAATACCCTTCTTGGGGCAAACTCTGTAACAGGTATTCCACTAGGTGATGGATGTATAGTTGATGCAGGGATTGCAGTGCTTGAAGGTACTAAAATTTGGATAAGTGAAGATGAATTTGTAAAAATCAAAGAGGTAAATCCTGAATGGAAAGCTGAGTATAAAGAATATTTCAAAGGTCTTGAACTTGCAGGACTTAATGGAATTCATTACAGATTTGATACAACAAAAGGTAAAATGGTTGCATTTAGAAGTAGACGTGAAGTAAAACTTAACGAAGAACTTCATTAATATAGTTTGGAACTTTTAAGTATAAAAATGAGAAATTGCATAAGTTAAATTGTTAAAACACTTAACAACTTCCTTTTAAAAAGGAAAAAATAAAAAGGTAAAAATTAAAAAATTTGATATAATTTCAAACTTAAAAACCTAAAAAGGATAATAAATGGCAAGAAAATGCGAGATTTGTGGTAAAGGTCCTCAATTTGGAAACAGAGTAAGCCACTCAAACAGAAAAACAAGACATAAATTCGATCCAAACATTCAACATGTAAAAGTTGAAATTGACGGAGTTAGAAAAAAAATTAAAATATGTACAAGCTGTCTTAGAAGCTTGAAAAAATCTGTATAAAGTTTTCCCCTTTTATGGGGTAAGTTATGAAAAACAACAGAAAATCTTTTTTTAAAAAGTTAGCTAATTTACTTCATTGGGAAACCTCTTCAAAACCTGAAATTGATTTACGCCCCGAGATATGGTCTGAGCTCAAACCTTTTAGAATTCCTATTATATTAACTGTTTTAATTACGCTTTTTGGTACACTTGGATATATATGGATAGACCATTTTTCATTAATGGATGCTTTGTATCAAACCGGTATTACATTTACAACTGTCGGATTTGGTGAAATTGAACCTATATCACAAATTGGTAGACTTTTTACAATATTTTTGATTATTGCTGGGTTTGTTATTTTTTCATATGCTGTGGGAATACTTGTAGATGTAATTAATAAAGGGCGCCTTATTGCACTGTTTAAGGAGAATAGAATGCTTTATAAAATAGCAAGACTTAAAAATCATATGGTGATTTGTTATCATAATGATTATACAATTGATTTGACAAGGGAACTTAGAAAAACACATATTCCTTTTGTTGTTATAGATCCACGAGAGGATATAGAAGAAATTGCCAAAAAATATAATTATCCTTTTTTTATAAAAGGTGATCCGCATACTTTACTTGCTATGAAAAAATCTCATTTAAGCAGTGCAAAAGGCGTTATTACACTCTCTGAAAGCACTCCTGATAATATTGCTGTAATAAGTTCTGTAAGACTTTATGAAAAAGATTTAGGACGTCATCCATATTATATTCTCTCCGTTGCTCAAACTGATGAGGAAATTGAAAAACTTCAAAGACTAGGTGCAAATGAAGTGCTTTCTCCTACAAAACTTATTGCTAAAAGGATGACGGCTATTACGGTCGATCCTGATGTTAAAAATATTTTAGAAGAATTTGTATATTCCGTGGATACACCATTAGATCTTGAAGAAATTACAGTCAGTAAAAAATCATGGGTAGCGTATAAAAAACTTAAAGAAGCACATCTTAGAGATTTACTTAATGTAACGGTTGTTGGAATAAAAGAAGAAAACGGTAAATTTATCCCTGTACCAAAAGGTGATGTAATTATTAAACCAGGAGATGTATTGCTTGTAATAGGTACCAATAAAGATATGATGAAAGCAAGAAAAATTATAAGAAGTTCTAAAAAACCAAAAGAGATAGATTTTATTTAAGATGGATTAGTAGATGAGTAAAAGAGTGGATGAGTAGATGGGTAGGGAAGTAGGAAGTTGGTAATATTAATTAAAAAGAAAGGGCAAAAATGAAATTTAGAATTACTCCGATAGACGGTGGGATATGTGCAGTTGACGGGATTTATGCAGGCGGTGTGAATGCAGGATTTAAAAAAGAAGGATTTGATTTAGGTTTTATAAGAAGTGAAAAAGATATGGATATAGCATATCTTTTTACAACAAATAAATTTCAGGCTGCACCTATTAAATATGTTTTGAAAAATGATATCGAGAAAACAAATTTTATTTTGGCAAATTCAAAAAATGCAAATGCATTGACGGGAGTTGAAGGAATAAAAGATATTGAGGAAATTTTAGGATTTTTAAAAACTAAAATCGAGGTTAAGAATCCTTTGATGAGTTCAACCGGTGTTATCGGTGTAAGATTAGATAAAGAAAAAATCAAAGCAGGAATTGAAAAATTTGATTTTAATGAAAAAAATTCAAATAAGTTTGCAAAAAGTATAATGACTACTGACTCATTTGAAAAAGAGATATCTTTTGAAGTTGAGGGTGAATTTGGAAAATTTAAAATAGGAGGAGTGGCAAAAGGTGCCGGTATGATAAATCCGGCTATGGCTACAATGTTATGTTTTATAACAACAGATGCGAATATTCCTCAAGATGAAATGAAAGAGATTTTAAGTGAAATTAATGATGTTACTTTTAATGCCATAAGTGTTGATGGGGATACTTCTACAAATGACAGTGTATTTTTAATGACTACAAGAGCCGGAGATTATGAAAAAGAGGCCTTCAAAGAAGCTCTAAAACAGGTTATGCAAAAACTGGCACTTGATATAGTAAAAGACGGAGAAGGTGCTACAAAAGCGGTTGCATTTGTGGTAACTGGGGCAAAAGACAGGAGAGAAGCTAAAATTGTCGGCAAAAATCTTACAACTTCACTCCTTGTAAAAACAGCACTTTTTGGAGAAGATCCAAATTGGGGAAGAATTGCATCAACAGTCGGGGCAAGTAGAGTGGAATGTGATGAAAACAGACTTAAAATCGCTTTTGAAAATGTTGTTGTTTATGACAGGGGTGAAATTTTATTTGATAAAGAAACAGAAAAAAAAGCCCATGAAATTATGAAAAGAAGAGAATTTAAAATTTATGTCGATTTAGGAATAGGGGATGGAGAATTTACTTCATATGGATGTGATTTGAGTTATGATTATGTTAAAATAAATGCAGAATATAGAACTTAAAAATAAATTTTTAAAGTGTAAGAAAAACTCTTGCATTTTTTTTTCTTTTTGATATAATTTCAAACACATTCCGGCGTAGCTCAGTCGGTAGAGCAGACGGCTGTTAACCGTCGGGTCAGAGGTTCGAGTCCTCTCGCCGGAGCCATTTTTATTTCTAAATTATAGTCTCTGACACTAATCTTGTGCAATATTTATTCTTTTTAAATTTGATTTTTATTACTAAAATATTAAAGATAATTGATATATATTTATATATTTGAGTTAAAATTATCAATAAAATTCTTTATAAGAAACAATAATTTTCTTAATTTTTTACATTGTATAATATTTATTTATTGAAATAAAAATAAAAATTTTATAAAATTTCAATCTCCGCCGGCGTAGCTCAGTTGGCTAGAGCAGCTGATTTGTAATCAGCAGGTCGGGGGTTCGAGTCCCTTCGCCGGCTCCATCTAATTTTTATATCTTCTTATATAAATTCATATTATATCTCCCAGTTAATTTGATGTTTCTATATATTAAGTTTATTAATTATATTGACAAAGCTATTTAATAGAGTTAAAATTATTTATAATGCATTTAAAGGAATAAAATGAATAAATCAAATGAGGTTACGGCATTAAAAGAAGAGATATTAAATCTTTCAAAAAAAATTGATGAACTTAAAGAAAAAGAAGTGTCAAAAGATTTAATGGACGAATTAAAAGATATTACTCAGAAATTGGATATGGAATCAATAAAACAGTATCTTTCAGAAGAAAATATTGAAGAATTAAAAGAAAAATCAACACATATAATAAATGAAATTGAAGAATTTACAAAAAATCATCCTATTGTCGCATTGCTTGGAGCATTTGGAATAGGATGTCTGATGGGTAAAATTTTAAAATGAAAGTAACCATAAGTGATTTTATTATTGCTTTTTTTGATTTGCTTGAAGCAGAAGTTAAGGCTTTTAAAGAGGGAAGTGAAGAATTTTTGGAAAAAGAATATAAAAATTTTCAAAAAACCGTATTTAAAAGTTCTTTGTCAATTCTTGGCATTGTGATGGTTGGAATTTTATTTTTTTTTGGGATTTTGGCATTTTCATTTGGAGCTTTTTTGATTTTGAATAAATATTTTAGTGTAATTTGGTCTTTATTTATTTTGAGTGTTTTATTTTTTATTTTTGCAATAATATTATTAATTATTTTAAAGAAAAAAAATGAATGAATTGGAATTAAAAAAAAAGCAGTTAAAAGATATTTTAAACGGTAATAAAAAACCAAAAAGTATTGAAGAGGCTAAAAAAAGACTAAAACAGACTGATCCGGGGATAGATATAGGAGAAATTTTGAGAATTTTAAATTCTCCTTCTGATAAAAGATTGAAACTTATTTTAATTGAACTTTTGAGTTCTCCGGAAATAATTTCGTATTTTTCTCCTTTTATTAAAGAGGTTATAATAAAATTACTTATAAGGAGCTAAATGGGAATAGAGGTTACATTTTTAATACTTTTGATAATTACTTCCATTGTAGCCATAATTGCCAATAAATTTAATTTTCCATATACAATTGCACTTGTTGTGGTAGGACTTTTTATAAGTTATATGCATTTTATTAATGCACCTCATCTTTCAAAAGATTTACTTTATTATGTATTTTTACCTCCTCTTATTTTTCAAACTGCAATACATTTGAAGTTTGATGATTTAAGAAGAGATTTTCCTGTTATTTTAACATTAGTAATTCCTGGAGTGATTTTATCTACAATAATAACAGCAGTTGTTTTTATGGCAATAGGTAAGGAATTTTTTGCTAATATTTCTTTGGCAGTGGGGCTTTTGTTTGGCGCTGCTGTTGCCGCAACAGATCCTGTGGCTGTAATTAGTATTTTTGAAAAACTTGGTGTTCCAAGAAGGTTAAGGTTTTTAATAGACAGTGAAAGTTTATTAAATGACGGCACTGCAATTGTAATATTTACGCTTATTTTGGAAATAATAGAAAAAAAACTGTCTTCTTATAATATTGCAATAGCTGATTTTTTCTTCGTGGTTGGAATAGGCCTTTTTGTTGGATATGCAATAGGAATTTTTGCAGATGAGGTTATAAAAAAAGTATACGACCCTATGGTTGTTATTACTATTACTACTGTAAGTGCTTATTTTTCATTTATTTTGGCTGACAAGATTGGAGGCTCTGGTGTTATGAGCACAGTTGCCTCAGGACTTGTAATTGGTACTAAAAGTTTTGATAAAAATATATATCCTTCCATCAAACTTACTACTGAAACATTTTGGAATTATGTGGCATTTTTGGCAAACTCTCTTATCTTTTTACTTATAGGAATCAGTATAAATATTGATTTGCTTATACATTATTGGCAGTGGATTGTAGTAGCCTATATTGCAATGATGGTGGCAAGATACTTAGTTGTGTTTTTTACATGGGGTTTATTTGCAAATACTTCTTATAAATTTCCTTTTTCTTGGTCTATAATTATGGGATGGGGTGGTATAAGAGGGGCTCTAACTATGGTTCTTGCTATGAGTTTACCAGATAGTTTTAAATATAAAGTGATTATAGTGACTATGGTTTTTGGAGTGGTTTTACTCTCAATTTTAATACAAGGTATTACTATGCCGTTTTTAATTAAATTTTTGAAATTGAATGTTTCAAAAGAAGAAGTTATTGAGTATGAAGAATTAAAAACAAAAATTAAATTAATTCAAAACATAATTTCTTATCTTAATGAATTAAAAAGTAAAATGCTTGTAAGTGAAAATGTTTATAATGACCTTATAAAAGAATATAGAGATAAATTGAATACACTTAATAATAAAATTCAGACATTAAATATTGACTTAAATTCATATAAAACTGAAGAATCGCTAAAACTCAAAAGAGAAATACTTATGAGAGAGAAAGATTATCTTTTAGATTTGTACAGAAATGGAAATATTTCAAACAAAATATACAAAAAACTTGCTGATGAAATAGACGCAGAAATTTTTGAATTGGAGAATATGGGTATTTAAAGAATGCTTAAATACCTTTCAATCCCGTCTGGTGCGATTGTAATGGCATTTTTATATTTCTTTGCGGCAAGAATGTTTGCAGCTGTGCTGATACCTCCTGTGATTCCTTTTTTTGGCAAGTTTTTCATATATTCAATTGCTTCATCTTCATCTATTAATACAACTTCATCTATTAAATTTAAATTAATATTTTCAGGTATAAATCCAGCACCTATTCCTTGAATTTTATGAGGATTTATTGGAAGGTTTTTGTTGTAAATTTTATTATAAATTACTGGTGAGTTTTTTGGCTCAACCGCCACCATTTTAACCACCAAAGGTTTTAAAACTTTTGCAATTCCCATCAAAGTCCCGCCACTTCCAACAGCTGCTACAAAAACATCAGGTTTTGCCTGATTTATAATTTCAAGCGCGGTTGTTTGCTCGTGTGAGAGGGCGTTTAGAGGATTGTTAAATTGATTTGTAAAATATGCTTTTGTTTTTGTTATATATTCTTTTGCCTCATTTATTGCATCATTTATATTCCCATTAGTTAATATCAGATTTGCCCCGTATGCCCTTAAAAGCTTTTGTCTCTCAACAGAATAGCTTTTGGGCATAAAAATAGTAGGCTTTATTCCAAATTTATTAGCATAAAAACTAAGGGCAATTCCTGTATTTCCACTTGTAACTTCTACAATTTCGCTGTATCCTTTTAAAAATGCTTCTTTTATCATAAAAAGAGCCGGTCTATCTTTAACACTTCCTGCTGGGTTTTTGTATTCGAGTTTTACTAAAATATTTTCAAAATTTACTATTGGTGTATTAAACATTTTTTTCCTTTAAAATAAATATTCCTCCAATTATGCTTGATAGTATATTTATTACAAAAAACAAAAATCCTGCCATTACAATAGGGGCTGGGTTTATATGTAAAAACTCGCTTCCATAAAGGAATGTAAGCTCTCTAAGACCAAGCCCTCCTATGCTTATTGGAATTACGCTGATAATTGAAGAGATGAAAAACAAAATGGCAAGTTCAATAATTTTGTAATTGATTCCGATAGAAAAAAGAATAAATAAAAATGTAAAAAGCTGTAATGTTTGAATTATCAAAGAGTATAAAAAGCTTTTAAAAAAAGATTTGTGAAATTCTATAAATAAAAATTTATGAATAAAATAAAAAATAAAAGGCATTAATAATAAAAAACTTAAAAAAACTGAATACTTAAAAGATGTAAAAAAGGATAAAACTGCAATTAGAAAAAAAATGGCAAAAAGACCTGAGAGTCTATCAATTAAAAGAGCTTTTATTATTTTTTTATATCCTGTGTTAAATTCTTTTTGGTATTTATATGCTTTATACGCATCTCCACCTATGCCGCCCGGGAGCAAGGTATTGTAAAACATTCCAAGATAATAAAGAATTAGCTGCTTTTTAAATTTCATATTTATTTTTATGTTTTTAAGATATGTGTCAACTCTTTTTGCTGAGATGATTTGAGAGAGATTATAAAATATAAAAGCCAAAAGTAAAAAGAATGGATTTTGAATTTTAATTTGTTTAAATTCACTAAAAGGAATTTTATGAAAAATCCAAAAAAGCGCAAGAAGGATAAAAAGAAATTTAATTAGGAGTTTGATTTTTTTCATTCGTTATAATTTCTTTTATTTTATAAGGTTTTTTGCCCTGGGATTCATAATATGTTCTTATCATAATTTCTGCCAAAAACCCTGTTGTGATAAGCTGAATACCTCCAAGTATAAGCATTGTTCCAAGCGTTAAAAGAGGTCTGTTTCCAATGCTTTGACCGAATATTTTTAAAATTAATAAATAAAAATCAATTAAAGTACCAAAACTAAACATTATAAATCCAACTGTTCCAAAAAAATGCATCGGTCTTTGACCAAAACGCTGCATAAATACAAGATACATTAAATCACTTATTACTTTAAAAGTTCTGTTAAAGCCGTATTTGCTTTTTCCGTATTTTCTTTCATGATGTCTTACAGGCACTTCTGTGATTTTTGCTCCATACATACTTGCGAGTATTGGTATAAATCTATGAAGTTCCCCATAAAGTCCGAGGTTTTTAGCTACATCTTTTTTAAATACTTTTAGAGTACAGCCGTAATCTGTAATATGAACATTTGTAACTTTTCTAATAATTTTATTTGCTACTTTGCTTAAAAATTTTCTAAAAGGCTCATCTTTTCTTTTTGCCCTGATTCCTGCTACTACATCATAACCCTCATTTAATTTTTCAATCATCATAGGAATATCTCTTGGGTCGTTTTGCAAATCACCATCAATTGTCACAATAATATCTCCACTTGCCACTTCAATTCCGGCAGCCATTGCTGAGGTTTGTCCGTAATTTCTGTTAAGTACTACGAGTTTTGTTTTGTCATTCATATATTTTTTAATCTCTTCTACCGTATTATCTGTACTTCCATCATCTACTAAAATAAGCTCATAGTCATAATCTTTAAGAGCTTTATCTACTTCATCAATTAAATATTTAATATTCTCTTCTTCATTCATT
>JALTBU010000215.1 GCA_027008345.1 Nautiliaceae bacterium
TTGTAGAATTTCCTGTATTGTCCAAAGCTTTTATTGTTAAATTAAATTCACTTCCAGATTTTACTTTATCAGGAATGTTAGCGATATCAAATTTATCCGGTCTGATTGCAAAATCATCGGTTGAATTTGTTTCGTTATAATCATTCAGCGGACACGATTCATTTTTGTCATTATTCCATCTTATGTTTATGCGTGAAATTTTAATAGCTTTTTTAATATTAAAGGAAATATTCTTTTCTTTATCCTCATTCCAGTGTGTTTCATTCCATTCACCCTCAAAATTTTTTGAAACAACTCTTGTACATACCGTTCCGCTGAAAGGTATCTCTTCATTTCCATCTTTATTTAAAGATGCAAGAGTTAAATCAAACTTTTTACTTACTATTTTTGTTTTTATGATTTTTGTTGAAATATTTTCATCTTCATCCCACACATCAAAATTTCCGCTGTTAGGATATACACAGTGAGGTATTATTATAACATCATCCCAAGAAATATCATCCAAATCATCACTATTCGCATAATCATTTATAATAATTAAAGAAACATTATCATCTTTTGAAATATTTCCTTTATATGAATAAAACAGATCCTCTGCATATCTTCCGTTACTTTTTATTCCCCACTCTTTTACAAGATTGTCATTCACATAAAGTTTCACATAATCAAGATTATCTTTATAAACATCCCTTATTCTGGTGATGTTAATATCAAGAGCGTTTACATTGCAGTTCAAATTAAGTATATATTCTACACCCCTTTTGGCCTGAGGTGAATCAGGATACCAAAATGGTATTGCATCATCATCACTCAAATCATCATAATAATCACTATCATCATCACTATCTCCCACATGAATACGTTCATCAAAATTTATAGCATTATCATTCTCACTACTAAATAACTGATAATATTTAAAATAAAAATCATCATTATCTACATTTCTACGATTACAAGAAACTTCTTTATCATTTTTATAACAGCTTCCTCTTACAGCAATAGTATGATATCCTGCTTTAAGACTCACCACATTATCAAAAATTATCTTATTAGCACCGTCTCTACCTGTTCCTACAAGATTACCGTCAATATAAACCTTTATATTAGAATCACTTTCTATACCTTGAGCATCTACAAGTTCAACACCGGTAAAATCCATATCTTTGGTAATATAAAAATTAGTAGGGTAATCCAAATACATAAATTTTGAGCCATAACTAATAGGATCAGTAGGATTATAATTATCAAAATAATTATCACCTACATGTATATGACCTGTTATAAAAATATCTGCATACAAAAATACAGCTGATAAAAAAAGAAGAAATTTTTTCATTCATTATCCCAACTGAAACTTGATTCCCCCATAAAAAAGTATAATTCCAAGCAATAATGAGGCGGCTGCACTTTTCCATCCTTTTAGTTTTTTAAAGCAAAGATAATAAAGATAAATTATAAAAAGCTGGAAGAGTGTAAAAAAAACATATTTTCCAAAATAATTAAGTCCTGCAATTAAAGTCAAATCAATTTTATAAAGCCCATAAAGCCCTATAATTAAACCAATTAAAAATCCGATTTTCTCCACTTAAAACCTTTTTGCATAATTATATCATTTTTGATAAAATCGACTAAAAAAGGAAATGCTTGAAAAAGTTATACTTAGCATCTCTTGGATGTGTAAAAAATTTAGTAGATTCAGAAGTTATGCTTGGAAAACTTAAAGACTATGAAATAACTCAAAATCCAAAAGAAGCAGATGTTTTAATAGTAAATACCTGCGGATTTATAAATTCTGCAAAAGAAGAATCTATTGAAACAATACTTGAACTTGCAAATGAAAAAAAAGAAAATGCCCTTTTGGCAGTTACAGGATGTCTGTCTGAAAGATACAAAAACGAACTTATAAAAGAAATACCGGAAGTCAATATATGGAGCGGTGTAGGAGATTTTGATAAAATTGATGAACTAATACAAAAAGCCCAAAAAGAAAAAAAAGTAATCAAATTCTCACCTCAAGTTTATCTTATTCACAATGAAAAAAGAGTAATTACCGGAAGCAGTTATCATGCTTATATCAAACTTAGTGAAGGATGTAATCAAAAATGTGCATTTTGTGCCATTCCAAATTTCAAAGGAAAACTTAATTCAAGACCAATTGACGAGATTATTGAAGAGATTAAATATTTAAAATCACTCGGATTTAAAGATTTTTCACTGGCAAGTCAGGACAGCAGTTCATATTTAAGGGATAAAGGAATTAAGGACGGACTTGAAAGATTAATTGATGAAATTGATAAAATTGACGGAATAAATGTAAGAATTTTATATTTATATCCTGCCACTACCACAAAAAGACTTATCAGAAAAATTTTCAGTTCAAAAAATGTGCAAAATTACTTTGATATGCCAATCCAGCATATTAGTGAAAAAATGCTAAAAATAATGAAAAGGCCAGGAAGCGTAAAAAAACTAAAAGAGCTTTTATATTTAATGAGAGAAGAATTTAGTTTTGTCAGAACTTCTGTTATTGTAGGACACCCGGGAGAAAGTGAAGAAGATTTTAATGAACTATGCGAATTCTTAAAAGAATATAAGTTTGACAGGGTAAATGTTTTTGCATATTCTGATGAAGAAGGAACAAGTGCATATAAAAGGAAAGACAAACTTCCAGAAGAAATCATTGAAAAAAGAGCTGAAATCGCAGGAGAAATAGTAAAAGAAACCACATTAGAGAATTTACAGAAATATGTTGGAAAAAGATGTGAATGCTTTTTTGACGGACTTACAGAAGATGGACTTTTTTATACAGTCAGACCAAAACTTTGGGAGAGAGAAATTGATGGAGATGTACTTGTAAACGAGAGTGAAAAAGAAAATCTAAAAATCGGAGATTTAGTAAAAGTTGATATTAAAGAACTTGCAGGGAATGAATTAATTGGAAAAATCATCTAATCTTTTAGGCTTTTCAGGAGGCGTGGATTCATCGGCTCTGTTTTTTTATCTACTTGAGAAGAATATTCCTTTTGATATAGCTATTGTCAATTATCATACACGTGATACAAGCAATGAAGAAGTGGAATATGCCAAAAATTTAGCTAAAAAACATAACAAAAAAATTTATATTAAAGATTGTTTTTTAGACAAATTTTCAGAAAAAAGTGCAAGGGAGTGCAGATATAAATTTTTTGAAGAAATCATCAAAAAAGAAAATTATGACACTTTAATTTTAGCCCATCAGTTAAATGACAGATTTGAATGGTTTTTGATGCAGCTTAGTAAAGGTGCGGGACTTAAAGAGTTAATTGCAATGGAAGAATATGAAAAAAGGGATTTTTATACAATCTGGAGACCGTTTTACAATCTTTCAAGAGAAGAAATTGAAGAATATCTTAAAAAAAACAATATTAAATATTTCATAGATAAAAGTAACTTTGATATTAAATATAAAAGAAATTTTATAAGGGCTCATTTCTCAAACGAATTTATAAAACTCTATAAAGACGGAGTTAAAAAAAGTTTTAAATATCTTGAAGAAGATAAAAAACTTATATTGAACGAAAATTGGGAAAAAAAAGAAAAACTTTACTGGTTTAAAAAAGAAAATCCATTAATCGATATAAAAAAAATTGATATAATTGCTAAAAAACTTGGCATTTTACTTACAAAATCTCAAAGAGATGAAATTTTAAAAACAGATTTTTCATGTGTGATACAGGGTAAAATCGCAATTGACTCAAACGATAATGAAATTTTTATTTCACCTTATATAAAAACAAAAATGGATAAAACATTTAAAGAAGAGATGAGAATAAAAAAAATTCCTCCAAAAGTCAGAGGATATATATATAAAGATAATATTAAAATTTAAAACGAAGGCGATCAATGCATTATGTAATTTACGGAGATATACACGGATGTCTTGAAGAGTGGGAAGAGTTAAGAAAACTTATTCCAAAAAATTCATTTGAAATAAGTGTCGGTGATATTTTAGATAAAGGTCCATATCCAGTAGAAGCTTTGCGTTATGCTAAAAAAAATAAAATTTTTACAATTATGGGTAATCACGAATACAAACATATAAGAAAATACTGGGGAAGGAATGTTAAACTTGATGAAGATCAGCAAAGAGTATATCCCCAGCTAAAAAAACAAGATTTTGAATTTATTGAAGGAATGCCTTTTTTTCTTAAACTAAATCATTTGACAGTTTTACATGCGGGTATTACTAATTGGATAAGATTAAATAATCCCCCTCTTAATATAATGACACTTTTACTCTTTTTAAGAGAAGTTGATGAAAAAGGAAAATTTCTACCTCTAAATCATAATAATCCAAACGCAAAATATTGGGCCGATGTTTATGACGGGCATGAAGGTTTTGTTGTTTATGGTCACAATCCTTTCAAAGATGTAAAACAAAATCAATACGCAGCAGGTATTGATACCGCTTGTGTTTATGGGAATAAACTCACAGCACTTGTAATTAAAGATACATTAAAACCATGGGAATATGAACTAATTCAGATAGATGCTAAAAAGCAATATTCCAAACCTCATTTTGAAATTCATTAATTTCTCAAA
>JALTBU010000216.1 GCA_027008345.1 Nautiliaceae bacterium
ATAAACTGACGATTGCAGGCGTTGGGTCTCATTGAAGTTTTTATTGCTTATGTACTCTATCCATATTAAACCACCTTGTTCAAACATATGATATTTTAATCCATATTCTCGCGCTGTCCTTACCTTGCCTCGATAAATCCCGTAGACATACGGCTTGTAGAGACTTATTATCGGATGAGATACTGTATTGCCCTTTAAACTTAACTCCCTTTGCTCAAGTAGTTTCCTTATTACTCTGAGGCGCTTTCTATCTATGCTATTTATATTAAATCCTCTATTTTCCAATTGCTTAAGCTGTTTTTCTACGTATTTTAAGTAACGCTTGGCTAGACGAACTTGACTCTGCTCTAATTGACGATGTTTCTTATAGTTTCTTTTCTTTTTTACTATCAATTGCTTGAAGTGTAAATGCAATTGCTCTGCTTTTTTATTGCTTATTCGACTACCTAAAAGCTTACTTAAGCTCCTCCTATACCCACTTAACACTGATAATACCTTGTCCATTAAGCTTATCATTACTGGCCAAGTAACATTACTCTCAAATACTGTAGCGTCCATTATTATCCCCGAACTGTCGGGTATATCTGATTTCCATTCTCCTAGTAATTCCATTTGTAACTGTTTTATCTCGCTCTGTGTCAGCTTGTAATATTGAGCTAAACGATAGATCACAAAGTATTCATTTTCTGTCAGGGAAGAGAGAAATTTGACACCAATAAAATACTGGTAATAAATATTTTGCGAGATTTGCTCCATTAATTTTCTTGCCGAAAGTCCTGTGTATGCCTGAAGAATTAGTATGGCAAGACCAGCACGTATATTTAACTTACGCGGACGTCCTTTTAGTTTTTTGTTTGCTTTGTCTCTTTTTGTGTAAAATCTAACTAAAACATCCCATGGAATGGCCTGATAAATACGACCTAACTCGCTGTTTAAGAATTGATTATAATGTTGCTTTGTATAAAAATTGTTAAAGTCTATTACAAGTTCGTTAAAATTTACTACTTTTGCCATAGTAAATTGTTATTCAGTTTGTTGTTTAGCCCGAAGATAAGCAAAAATTTGCTTACTTCGGGCTTTTATTTTATAAAAAAATACTAATAAATTATAATAAAAATTTATTAAGCGGAATCTTGCTAAAACTTATCTAAAACTTTAAAAAAGTATCATTGATAAAAAGGTCTGTTGAACAAAAAAAGTCAGTTTTGAGTCCAAAAAAGCCTCAAAACTGACTTGAATTTATCTGCAAGCATTTGTCTATGAGCTAATTATAATTTTATCAAAGAGCCTAGCTTGACATATTGAATTAGCCTACTTAATAAA
>JALTBU010000217.1 GCA_027008345.1 Nautiliaceae bacterium
TATGAGTGAAAAATTAAGTTCACCTGAAGCTGCTAAAAATTTAGTTAAAAAGGCAATAACTAATTTTAGATTACCTTATATTTCAATAACACCTGTATTTAGTGTTTGTCCTAAACATGGATATATAACAGGTGAACATGAATATTGTCCGTATTGTGATGAAGAATTAATTGAAGAATATGAAAGGAGCCAAAATGATTAAAGAAATAAATAAACAACAAATTTTAGAAAAATTAAAAGGAAAAAGACAAAAATGTATAGTTTATACAAGGGTTATGGGATATCACAGACCGGTTGAGAGTTTTAATATTGGTAAAAAATCAGAACATAAAAAGAGGAAATATTTTAAAGAATGTTAGGAATATACTCTTTTCAAAAATTTTCAACTCTTGATTTTCCAGGAAGACTTGCAGCTATTGTTTGGTTTAGCGGTTGTAATATGAGATGCAAATATTGTTACAATAAAGATGTTGTGTTTGGTAGAAAAAGAATTGAAGAAGAAGAATTTTTAGAGTTTTTAAAAAAGAGGGTGGGATTGCTTGATGGGGTAAGTTTTACCGGGGGCTGTCCTACGATGTATTCTAATTTAATAAATTTTGCCACAAAAATTAAAGATTTGGGATTTGATATTAAACTTGATACAAATGGGATAAATTATGATGTTATACAAAAGATGGTTAAAAATAAGTTGGTGGATTATATCGCTCTTGATTTTAAAGCTCCAAAAGAAAAGTTTTATGAAATTACAAAAAATAATCACTATGAAAAGTTTGAAAAAACGCTTGATTTTTTAATTAGTAGTAATATAGAATTTGAAGTGCGTACAACTGTACATACAGATTTACTTGATGAAAATGATATTAATGAAATTATTAACATTTTAATACATAAAAATTACAAAGGTGTTTATTATATTCAAAATTTTTTTGAGAATGATAAAGAAACTATCGGAAATCTTTCCCCTCAAAAAAAAACTCTTGATATTTCAAAAATAAATAAAAAAATTCCTATTGAATTTAGAAATTTTTAAATCTGTTATAATTAACAAAAAGGCTTTTGATGCTATTTGATAATTTAGTTAATGAATATGAAGATTGGTTTGATAGATATCCTGAAATTTATGAAGAAGAGATAAAAACTATAAAAGCTCTTTTACCAAAAGGAAAAGGCTTAGAAGTAGGAGTTGGCACTGGTAGGTTTGCCGCTCCACTTGGTATAAAAAAAGGGATTGAACCAAGTAAAGCAATGGCTGAGGTTGCAAGAAAAAGAGGTATTGAAGTAATTCAAACAACTGCCGAAGAGATGGATTTTAAGGAAGAGTTTGATTTTATTTTGATAGTTACTACAATATGCTTTGTAAATGATCCACTTAAAACTATTCAAAACTGCTATAAAGCTCTTAAAAACGGAGGATATTTACTTGTGGCTTTTGTAGATTTAAATTCGCCACTTGGAAAGTTTTATGAAAAAAATAAAGAAAAATCAAAATTTTATAAATTTGCTAAATTCTTTACAAAAAATGATATTATTAATTTAATGAAAAAAACAGGATTTAAAGATTTTGAGTGCAAAGAGAATTTATATGGAGAAAATCTTGAAGATTTAAAATTTGGAATAAATAAATGTAACGGCGGTGCGTTTAAAGTAATAAGGGGTAAAAAATGAGATTTTCAATAGTTTTTGATAACTACAAAGCAAATGAAAAATTAGAGAGTTTTTGGGGCTTTTCTTGTATGATAAATGATGATTTTTTGTTTGATACTGGAAGTAATGGAAGAGCCTTAGTTAGAAATATGGTAAAAATGAGATTTGATATTGAGAGATTAAAATATCTTTTTATTTCTCATCCTCACTGGGATCATATTGGCGGTATTGATTCTGTTGTTGATATAAACAGGAATTTAACTCTTTTTTTGCCCGATAGCCTTTCTCAACTTTATATCAGGGATTTAAAAACTTTAAGTAAAGAAGTTAAAATTATAAATGAATATCCAAGAAAATTATTTGAAAACTTTTATACAACTGGTGTTATGCATCCAGTTGGAGAGCAGAGTTTAATTATTGAAGAAGAGGATTTTGGAATAGTGGTTGTTGGATGTTCTCATCCCGGGATTACAAATATTGTAAAAAGATCAAAAGAAATTATAAATAAACCTATTCTTTATGCCATAGGAGGTTTTCATTTATTTAGAAGCAAAGAAGAAGAAATAATTGAAATTGTAAAAGAGATGAAAAATTTAGGAGTTGAATATGTAACTCCAACTCATTGCAGTGGAGATTTGGCAATAGAAATGTTTAAAGAAGAATATGGAGAAAATTATATTCCAGGAGGAGTTGGAAGAATAATTGAATTTTAGGAGGGAAAATGAAAAAATTAATATTAATAGCTATTGGAATTTTTATATTTACAGGATGTAGTACAAAAGTAATAGTTAAAAAAGATAATGGAGTTTATCAGCAAAAACAGGATGCAAATAAGGCATGGAGAGATTTGGATAAGGAAAATTAATTTTTGTGTTTATGTCTAACTCTTCTTAATTCTTTTTCAATTATATCATCATGTGCCCATTTTTTTAGGGTTTTTTCTATTATATCATTTGAGAGCTGAGGTGTATCATACATTCCTTTAAGTGCTCTTTGACGCTGGGCTTCATATAAAATAACGGCATTTGCTACTGATACATTTAGACTTTGACTCATACCATACATAGGGATTATTACTTTTTTGTCTGCATATTTTATGCTTGTTTCACTTGCTCCATCAACTTCGTTTCCTAAAACTATTAAGGTAGGTTTTGTATAATCAACTTCCCTGAAATCCACCGTATCTTCATCAAGTAGTGTTACTACAACCTGATAACCTTGTGATTTAATATCCTTATAAAACTTTTCTATATCTTCAATATATTCATGAAAAATCCATTTATGTGCCCCCATTGTTATTTCATTATTAAGTCTTACCTGTTTTTGGTGTCTGTAATAAAGCTTTCCGATATTTACAGCATCGCATGTTCTGACAATTGCAGCAAGATTATGAGCAGAATATACATAATCCATAAATACTCTCAAAGTATTTTGCCTTGTTTGAAGAATTTTTTTCATTTTTTCTAAACGCTCATCACTAACTAAATACAATTTATTCCTTTTTTTATTGGAATTATACTAATAATATTAAAATGTAAAAATCCAGTAAATACAATAACTAAGATTTTTTAAAAAGACTTAAAATTAGAGCAACAGCTGCAATTATTACTATTGTAGGAGTTGGGGAAATATCATAAAAAAAGCTGATTAATATCCCGCTTAGCATAAAAATAGCACCTAAAATTCCACTTAAAATCATCATTGAATAAAATTTTTTAGTAAATTTTTCTGCTATAAGTGCTGGAATGGTAAAAAGAGCTAAAATTAAAATAATTCCAATAGCCCTCACACTCATTACAATTGTAAGAGATGTTAAAATCAAAAAGTATATATATAAAAGGTTTGCATTAATTCCTCTAAGTGTTAAAAATTCCCTGTCATAGCTCATGGCAAGAAATCTGTGATAAAAAAAAACAATTGAAATTAAAATCAAAATATCAATTATGCCCATAAAGATTAAATCTTTATTCTCTACAAGTAATATATTACCGAACAGGTAACTAAGTGCATCTGATTGATAACCGGGAGTAAGGCTTAAAAAAATAATACCGATACTCATTCCAACAGCCCATATGACTCCTATCAGACTGTCTTGTCTGTGAGGGAATTTTATAGTGATAAAAGCTAAAATAACGGCTAACAAAGCAGTGAATAAAGAAGTTGTAAATATAACTGAACTCCCAAGAAATAAAGCAAGTCCAATTCCTCCAAAACTTCCATGAGCAATACTTCCTGTAATTGCTGTTGTTTTATTAATAACTATTAAACTTCCAATAACTGCTATAGCAATGCTAAGTAAAATGGAAGCATAAATGGAAGAACTAATTAAATCCCACACGTTTCATCCTTTAAAAAATCAATAAGTTCTACTTCACAAAAATGTTTGTCTTTTGGAATATTTAATTTTGGACCTTCATGAATTACAGCTTTTTTATGAATATATGCTATTTTATCTACATCTCTTAAAAGTATTTTTATATCATGACTTACAACCAGTCTGGTTATTTCAAAATTTTCTATTAAATCAAGGATCTCTTTTTGCCCCTTAGGATCAATCGCGCTTGTAGGTTCATCCATCATTAATATTTTAGGTTTACTAACAAGAGCCCTTGCTATTAAAACTTTTTGTCTTTGTCCTCCTGAAAGGTCTTTTATTTTTTTGTTTGCTAAATTGTAAATGTTTAGTGTGTTTAAGATTTCTTTTGCTTTTTCTTTGTCTTCTTTTGAATAAAAAAATTTTCCTTTTTTAAGTCTTCCTTGAAGTACAATATCAAAAACGGTAATTGGTAAATCAAGTGAAAAATTGGTGTGTTGCGGTACATATCCGATTATATTCCTATTTTTTTTTGGAGGTTTTGAATAAATTTTAATCTCTCCTTTAATAGGATTTAAAAATCCAAGAAGAAGTTTAAG
>JALTBU010000218.1 GCA_027008345.1 Nautiliaceae bacterium
GATGTCCATGTTCATGACCTTCTTCATGTTCATGAGCATGAGTATTTTCATTTAGTCCAAGTAATTTAAACTCATTTCCATCAAATTCAAATATTGCAAAATATGGAGCTCTTCCTGTTCTTGTAAAAATTTCTAAATTTTCTCCACTTACCGGCACTGCTATTTTCATTTTATTCCTTTATTTAATTTCTGTCCAACCTAAAAATTCGTTAGTCCTTGGCAAATATAACACATCTTTTGGTCTTATGTCAATATGTAAATTTTTAAGTAAATATTCTCTCACTTCTTTAATTCTCCAAAAGAATAATAAATCTCCTTTATAAGGAGTATTCGTCCATCTTCCAACACGAATTGGAATTTCCCATTCATTTGCAACTTGATTTTGATATTCAGCCACTAAATCTTCAAATTCAGTATCTTTCAATGCTTTATGTTCATATTCAAGTAAAGCTCTTGAATAAGCTTTGCAAGCATTTTTAATTTTTTCCATATTATCTGATTTAATCTCAATATTTTCAATTACTCCTTTAAAAGTTTCAGTTTTAAAAGATTTTACAAATTCTTTTTTTTCTAAATCAAATACTTTGATAAGTTCTTTATTTATATTTTCTTTTGGAAGATATATTTTTTCAGGTATCTCAATTCCATCTAAAATAGGATATTTATCAAATACTCTTTTTTTAACTTCTTTACTTATTTCTTTAAGTTTTGGCTTTTGCATTAAATATTTTCTAACAATTCTCTCAAGCTCTTTATCTTTTTTAATATAATAAAATACTACTGCACTCTCAATTGCTTCGAGTATTTCATTTCTTGGAATGAATTTTCCTCTCTCATCTTCTAAAAATTCTTCTTTTTCACTAGCTGTTGCACTCCAAAATATAAGCATCTTTTCTCCTTATTTAAATTCAGCCAAAGCTTTATCAATCTTCTCAGAAATTTTTTCATCAAAAAGTGCAATAGTTGGTACCATCCACTCCATCCAGTATCTTGCCTCACCACTTTTATTTTCACCAAAATATGCTAACGCCACTCTTCCAAATCCCATCTCTTTTTCTATCTTTTTAGCATCTCTTAAAAATCTTCTTGCAACTGGTGGAAGTTCTTCAAATGGTAAAGGCTTTCCCTCATCTCCATGTTTTTTAACTAAACTTGCGGCACTTCCAATGTTTCTGATTGCTTCTAAAACTTTTATAAATTTATGTTTTTTAAGAAAAGCAATTAAAATTTCCCCTGCTGGAATATTTAAAATTGGAGTATCAATATCATCTTCTCTTAAATATACATATAAATATGCCCTGCCTTCAATCATTTCTAT
>JALTBU010000219.1 GCA_027008345.1 Nautiliaceae bacterium
GATTTGACCCGGGTGTTACTAAAGAAGGAGCACACAGTGTTCCCCGTGTTTATCACAAAGGGGGAGATGCAACAGGTAGAGAAATTCACAAATTTTTATTTAAAAAAGATAAAAGTTTCTTTTTAGACGAAGCTATTGTATTTGATATATTAATAAAAGGCAATACAGCTTATGGTGTATCAATATTACATAAAAATAAAAAATATAATCTCTATGCAGACAATGTAATTATTGCAAGCGGAGGAATAGGGGCCTTATATAAATATGACACTAATGCAAGAACTATTGCCGGAGAAATGCAGGGTCTTGCAGTTGAAAAAGGTATTAAGCTCAAAGATATGGAAATGACACAATTTCATCCGACAGTTTTTATTGAAATGAAATTCTCACAAAAACTACTTTTAACAGAGGCATTAAGAGGGGAAGGTGCCCATATAATAGATGAAGAGGGGAAAAGATTTTTGTTTGAATATGACAAAAGAGGAGAGCTTGCAAGCCGTGATATTGTAAGCAGAGCAATATTTCTTCACCAGCAAAAGGGACATAAAGTATTTCTTGATGTAAGTATGTTTGATGAAGAGTTTTTCAAAAAAAGATTTCCTACCATTTATAATAAATTAAGAGATTATGATATCAATGTTCCGTATGAGCCTATTCCAATTTCTCCGGCATTTCATTATATTATGGGAGGAATTGAAGTTGATTTCAATTCAAAAGTTATAGGATTTAATAATCTTTATGCCGTCGGAGAAGTTTCAAATACAGGAGTTCATGGAGCAAATAGACTCGCAAGCAACTCTTTGCTTGAATGTTTTATTTTTGGGAAAAGAGCTGCAAAAGAACTTATTAAACAAAACTTTAAAACTAAAAATATAAAATTTGAAATAAGTACTGAAGAACTTTTTAAAAAAGACGATAAAAAATATAAGAATGAATTAAGAGAGCACATGTGGAATAATGTTGGTATCATTAGAAGCGAAAAAGGTTTAAATGAAGCATTTGAATTTATTGAAAACTCAATACCAAAGCTTGGAAGAATGGCAAAACTAAGGTTTTTAACAGCCAGAGAAATAGTAAAAAGCGCACTTAAAAGAAAAGAATCACTTGGTGCTCATTACAGAATAAACTGAAAGGGTAGATATGGAACATACAATCAATTTGACTCATACATGGGTAGGATGGGGAGTTTTAATTATTTTTGTGATAGGATATATCCTGATTGCAACTGAGGAAAAATGGGATATGAATAAAGCAAAACCTGCTTTATTTATAGGTACATTTTCATTTATGCTTATTGGTGTTTATTATTATGTAAATTCACTTGATATTGCTCCGCTTCATCATCAATTAAAAGAACTTATTGAAGAAATTGCTGAAATTTTCTTTTTCTTATTTGTAGCAATGACTTATATTGAAAGTCTAATTGAAAGAGGTGTATTTGACGCTCTTAGATTTAGACTTATTTCAAGAGGTTATACTTACAAAAAACTTTATTGGATAACTGGTACTCTTGCATTTTGGATAAGCCCTGTTGCTGATAACCTAACAACAGCTCTTATTCTTTCAACTGTTTTATTTACAATTGATAAAAAAAACTTCAATTTCCTTGTCCCTGGTGCAATAAATATAGTAGTTGCAGCAAATGCCGGAGGTGCTTGGTCACCTTTTGGAGACATTACTACACTTATGGCCTGGACCGCAGGAAAAGGAACTTTTATTGATTTTCTTGCACTTTTCCCTGCTGCATTTTTTGGATGGTTGTTAACTGCATGGCTTTTAAGTCTATTTGTTCCAAAAGGAGAGCCGCATTTTGATGCACTTACAACTCCAAAAGTTGAAATTAAAAAAGGTGGAAAAGTTGTAATATTCCTTGGATTTTTAACTATTGCAATTGCTGTCATAGGTCATATAATTATGCATTATCCTGCAATGTGGGGAATGATGTTTGGTCTGTCTTTACTTCAACTTTATGCATATTATCACAAAAGAAAACATAAAGAGCATTTAAATGTATTTGTTAACATGGCAAAAGTAGAAAATGACACATTACTATTCTTTTTTGGTATCCTATCAGCCGTAGGGGCATTATCATTTATTGGATGGCTGATTTATGTCACAAAACTTTATGAAATCATTGGTCCTACATGGGCAAATACAGGTGTTGGGTTTATAAGTGCTATTATTGATAATGTACCTGTTATGGCAGCTATTTTAAAAGCAAATCCTCCAATGAATGATGCGCAGTGGATGCTTGTAACACTTACAGCCGGTATTGGCGGAAGTTTAATTAGTTTTGGTAGTGCAGCAGGTGTTGGAGTAATGGGAAGAATGAGAGGAATTTATACATTTAATTCACATATGAAATTTGCTTGGGCGGTTTTAGCTGGATATATATTAAGTGTTGCAATTTGGTATGTTCAATTTGAAATGCTAAAAATTTATTAATTTGTTACAATTTCAATAAAAAAGGAAAATAATGCAAGTTGAAATTTTAATACTTGATTTTGGAAGCCAGTATACACAACTGATAGCCAGAAGACTTAGAGAAGAGGGAATTTACAGTGAAATAGTTCCTTATTATGACGGACTTAAAACAGCAAAAGAAAAAAAACCAAAAGGAATAATTTTTAGCGGTGGACCTGCAAGCGTATATGACAAAGATGCTTACAGAGTAGATAAAGAAATATATAATCTCGGTCTTCCTATACTTGGAATCTGCTATGGAATGCAGCTTATTACTGTTGATTTTGGAGGAGAGGTTGTAAGGGCTGATCATCATGAATATGGAAAAGCTGAGCTTTTTATTGATGATCCTCATAAACTTTTTAAAGATGTCAGCAATCCTACAATTGTATGGATGAGCCATAGCGACAGAGTAGAAAAACTTCCAAACGGATTCAAAAGAATAGCTCATACTCAAAATGCGCCTTATGCAGCAATTGTAAATGAAGAAAAAGAAATTTATGCAATTCAATTCCACCCTGAAGTTACTCACAGCGTGGAAGGAAGCAAAATTTTAAGAAACTTTGCAAGAGAAGTATGTGGAGTAACTAGCAAATGGGATATGGCTCATTTTGCAAAAGAACAAATCAAAAAAATAAAAGAACAAGTCGGTGATAATAAAGTAATATGTGCTTTAAGCGGTGGAGTTGACAGTTCAGTCACTGCTGCACTTTTACACGAAGCAATCGGAGATAAATTAATTCCAATTTTTGTTGATACAGGACTTCTTAGAAAAAATGAAAGAGAAGAAGTTGAACATGCTTTCAAAAATGTTTTACATGTTCCATTAATTACTGTTGATGCAAGAGAAAAATTTTTAAGCAGACTCAAAGGTGTAACAGACCCGGAAGAAAAAAGAAAAATTATTGGTCATACATTTATTGAAGTTTTTGATGAAGAAGCAAAAAAACATAAAGATGCCAAATTTTTAGCCCAGGGAACGCTTTATCCAGATGTAATTGAATCAGTATCAGTTAAAGGGCCAAGCAAAACTATTAAATCCCACCACAATGTAGGTGGACTTCCTGATTGGATGAAGTTTGAACTTATTGAGCCTTTAAGAGAGCTTTTTAAAGATGAAGTAAGAGCGCTTGGACTTGAACTTGGACTTCCAAAAGATTTAGTATATCGTCATCCATTTCCAGGACCGGGACTAGCTATAAGAATTATGGGTGAAGTAAACGAAAGAGATTTAAATATTTTAAGAGAAGCTGATGCAATTTTGATACAAGAGCTTAAAGCATGGGGACTTTATGATAAAGTATGGCAGGCTTTTGCAGTGCTTCTTAACGTAAGAAGTGTAGGGGTTATGGGTGATAACAGAACATATGACAATACCGTAGCTGTTAGATGTGTAAGTTCAACTGATGGTATGACAGCCACATTTTCTCATTTACCACATGAATTTTTAGAAAGAGTTTCTACAAGAATTATTAATGAAGTAGATGGAATAAATAGAGTAGTATATGATATTTCGAGTAAACCACCTGCTACAATTGAGTGGGAATAAAACTTAAAAAGTTAAAAGTGAACAGTGAAAATTTACCAATTTATGTTTTAACAGAAGAAAAATATGAAGGAGTTTTAAACTATCCTGTAATTAAGATAAACTTTCTCTCTCCTTTCATTTCTTTTAATGGAATTGATTATTTATTATTTACTTCAAAAAACGGAGTGAGGGCAGTAAATAAACTTACAGATAAATGGAAAAATATTCCATCACTTGCCATAGGAAAAGCTACAGCGAAAGAAATTGAAAAATTAGGAGGAAAACTTGAATATATTGCAAAATCAGCTTACGGTGATGAATTTGCAAATGAAATCATTCAAAAATATCATAATAAAACATTTCTTTTTCTAAGGGCAAAAAAAATAATCTCTCCAATTAATGAAATATTTAAAAATTCGTCAAATAAATTAATTGAAAAAATAATTTATGAGACATTATGTAATAAACCGCTAAACAAATTGACTAAACCTTCTGTTGTAATTTTTTCATCTCCATCAACTGTTGAATGTTTTTCAAAAATAGAAAATTTTGAAAAAAT
>JALTBU010000220.1 GCA_027008345.1 Nautiliaceae bacterium
CTCAGGGTGCATTTTATCTTTGGTGTGATGTAAGCAGATATTCAAATAATTCATTTGAATTTGCAAAAGAAATGCTTTATAAAGCAAAGGTTGCTGTAACACCAGGAGTGGATTTTGGCGATTATCCGAATCATATAAGAATAGCATATACCAAAAATATATATGAACTTGAAAAAGCAGTAATAAGAATTAAAAATTTTATTAAAAACTATTGTTAAATTAAAATTAATTATGTATAATTTCACTGCGTTACGTGTTAAGTAGGGACACGCAAGCCGAACGGACGTAGCGTAATAGAATATTAAGGAGACACAATGAAAAAAATCGTAGCATTAATGGCAGTTTTCGCTGCATTCGCATTCGCAGCTGACGGAGACACAATGATCAAAGCATACAGCGTAGTAGCAGCTGTTGTAGGTCTTGGTTTAGCAGCACTTGGTGGTGCAATCGGTATGGGACACGCTTCTGCGGCAACTATCGCTGGTACTGCAAGAAACCCTGGTATGGGTGGTAAACTTATGGGTACAATGTTCATCGCATTAGCGATGATCGAAGCGCAAGTTATCTACGCATTGGTACTTGCACTTATCGCACTTTACGCTAACCCATTCTTAGGATAATTTTTATCCTTCTTTTCTTTTTTATTTTACCCATATAATCTCTGATACTTTTAATTACTAAAAATTCTTTCTTCCATTCTTAAAGTAAACTTGTTGTAATTTTTTACTAAAAAAATTTTAAACTTAATTTAAATCATTATAATATATACATTATTTTTTTGGCTGTATTAAATTATACAGTTTTTAATAAAAACCTTTTTATAAAACCCTTTATTTTTATTAATTTTTTTGATATAATTCTTCTCCACGCGGCGGTGGTGGAATTGGTAGACACGCAAGGTTGAGGGCCTTGTGGGCGTTAGCCCGTGGGGGTTCGAGTCCCCCCCGCCGCACCATTTAAAACATTTAAAACCTTTTAATCTCAGACACTTTAATGTTAAACATCCCATAAATTCATTGTTATATTAAACATTAACTACTAAAATTCCATTAAAATTTTACTCACTAAATAAAACAATTATAAATTTATAAAATAAAAATATTAAAAAATTTTTTTAGTGGTTTATTTAATTTATACTTACATTTTATGTTATTAAAAAAATATCCCTCTTATCCCAAAAAAAAGCAAAACTTAATATTTAAAATCACTATTTTAACTTGTTTCTTAAAACCGTTGTTTCATCCCTAAGCTCTTCTATATTAAGCTCAATATAATTTAAAATTCTGTTTACTACATTAATGGTGCCTTTTG
>JALTBU010000221.1 GCA_027008345.1 Nautiliaceae bacterium
ATTTTCGGGATTTTTTCAAAAAATTCATATGCTTCATCTACGCTCATTTCCAAAACATCTGCTATTGATTTGCCTCTGTATTTAATTTCAAGTGTCTGTTCGTTATATCTTTTGCCTCCACACGCTTCACATGTTACCATTACATCAGGCAGGAAGTGCATTTCTATTTTTATTTGACCTTCACCTTTACACACTTCACATCTTCCGCCTTTTACATTAAAACTAAATCTTCCCGGAGTATATCCCCTAAGCTGAGCTTCTGGAGTCGATGCAAAAAGAGCTCTTATATCATCAAACACCCCTGTATAAGTTGCAGGATTTGAGCGAGGAGTTCTTCCAATAGGGCTTTGGTCAAGATAAATTACCTTATCAAGTTTTTCAAGTCCTTTAATTTCTACACCTTTTACTTTATTGATTTTATGAGCGTGATTTAGTATTTCTCTTGCAACTGGAAGTAAAGTTTGAAGTATCAGTGAGCTTTTCCCGCTACCACTTACTCCTGTAACGCAAACTAAGTTTCTAAGAGGTATTTTTACATCAAGGTTTTTAATGTTATGTATATTTACATTTTTAATCTCAATCCATTCATTTTGAGGTCTGTCTTTTCTATAATTTATATCAAGTTCGCGTCTTAGGTATTTGGCAGTGGTTGTATCACTTTTCATTAAAGAATCAACATCTCCGCTAAAAATTACTTCACCCCCAAATTTTCCGGCTCCCGGACCTATATCTACGATATGGTCTGCATTTAGTATTGTTTCCCTGTCGTGTTCTACGACAATTACAGTGTTACCTTTGTTTTTAAGGTTTTTGAGAGTATTTATAAGTTTTAGGGTATCTCTTTCATGAAGCCCGATACTTGGCTCATCTAAAACATACATAACACCGGTTAACCCGCTTCCGATTTGAGATGCAATTCTGATTCTTTGTGATTCACCCCCGCTTATTGTTCTTGCATCACGATGAAGTGTAAGATATCCGAGTCCTACATCTACAAGGAAAAATAATCTTTCACGAATCTCTTTAAGTATAGGTTCGGCTATCATTTTTTCCTGATTACTAAGATATTCAAAATTTTTCTCATCACTGAAAAATTTATAAGCATCTTCAATTGGCATAGAAATAATATCGGATATTGTCTTTCCTGCTACTTTTACAGCCAAAGCTTCTTGTTTTAATCTATATCCTTTACATGTAGGACAAACACTCTCACTCATAATTTCACTTAAATCGTCATCTTTATACATATCAAGTGCAATTTGACGAAGTCCTGGCCATCTTTTTGAGATTTTATGTTTTCCATAAAAAAA
>JALTBU010000222.1 GCA_027008345.1 Nautiliaceae bacterium
GTTTGCGATAATAATAAAACGGAGCTTCTTCAACCCTGTCTAATATTTTCATAAGTTTAGGAGAAATTTCATAAACTTCTCCTTTAATTCTGAATCCAACACCTTTTTTTTCTATCAGATATGGATACCATCCGCTTTTAGAGAGTATCATCGGATATTTGTCACAGGTAAGTGCATTACCTAAAAATTTTGAATTTTTTAGGTAACCGTGTAATTTTTTATCTTTTTTTAAACTTCCGTAAACAAATATTCTCATTTACACTGATAAAAAATCATCGTTTTTTGAGCCGGAATATTAAGACCTGCCTGAGTGTGGTTTGAATCTAAAAATAAAAATACCTGATGGTCTCTTGTAGTATAAACATCCAAACTTTTAAATTTTTTAACATAAGTCATTGTATCGTTTGTTTCTCCTGCTTTTATTGATAATTTTTTTCCATCTGTTTTAAAAGAAATTGAATAAAGGTTTTTCAATACTTTATGTAACTGTTCTTTTGTTTTGTCGTTGTTTGGAATATTCACTGTTTGATTTTTGTCTTTAAATGACACTCCAAGTGTAGTACAATTATAGGTTTTATTTGGTAAAAATGCCGCAAAAACAGAACTTATTAAAGCAGCTGATAAAATAAATTTTTTCATAAATATCCTTTTAAATATTGTTCTATTTTTTCAAGTGCGCTAAGTGCACCTTCTTTTATCTGTATATCCGCTCCATCTGCTTCTCTTGGATTTATACGAATAAGAGTGGATTTATAATTATATCGAATATTTTCACTAAAATGTCTGAGTGTTGGTACTGCCTTCCCTGCTCCTATTTCTATTATAACGAGTTTACCATTTATATTATTTAGCCAGTTTTTTAAATTTTTCATTTGAATATTCACTCTTTTTTCTACAAAATAAAAATCACTAAACATTAAAATATTTGGTCTTGCTATTTTTCTGCAATGTGGACAATATGGAAAATTTTTTGCTTCAAATTTTTCCATATCTACTTCAATTTTTTCTTTATTTTCCCATATATCATCACTACAAGGTTTAGAACATTGAAGATAATGAATGCTACCGTGAATTTCTACTAATTTTTCTTTACTGAATCCCGCTTTTTGAAACTGCCCGTCAACATTTGAAGTAAAAACAAATTTATCCTGAGGAAGATTTTTTAGTATTTCAAATCCTCTGTGTGGAGTTGTGTTTCTATATAAATCAAGCCTGTGTCCATAAAAAGCCCATGCTAATTTTGGATTAATTTCAAACCATCTTGGATTTGCAAGAGCCTGAAAATTAAGCCCTAGTTTCTTGGCAATAGGATATGCCCTCCAAAAGCCTTCATCTCCTCTAAAATCAGGCAGTCCGCTGTCTACTCCCATTCCGGCCCCGGCAGTTATAAGTACATAGTCCGCTTCTTTTATTGCATTTGCCGCTTTTTTAATCATTATTCCTCCGCTTTTTTAAATTAGTAATTTCCTCTTCCATTCCCTACTTCCTACTCTCATCAACTCATCCACACATACACCCATCTACCCATTCACCACCTCTCTTATCCTCCTGTCTCCCAAAAAGCCCTTGTACTTACCTCATCTTCTTGCCAGTCGTTTTTTTCCGGTTTATTTTTTACAACATCTCTTAAAATTTCAGCAGCTGTTTTTATATCACCTTGTCTTATCGCTTCTTTTATATTGTAACTTTCTGTAAAAAAGAGACACGGTATTAAAAATCCCTCAGCAGTAAGTCTTATTCTGTTACAGCTTTTGCAAAAATCTTCATTGTGAGGTTCTATTATTCCAAATTTATACCCATCTTCCATCTCAAAATATTTACTCGCACTGTTGTCTTTTGGAAGTTCTTTGAAAGAATATTTTTTTGAAATTTGATTTAATATTTCTTCACTTCCTACCCTTTTGATACCCGGATATGCTCTTTCATTTTCCATAAATTCAATAAATCTTATAATAACACCTTTATTTTTAGCAAATTCAAGAAGATCTAAAATTTCATTATCATTTATACCTTTCATAACAACAGTATTTAGTTTTACCACAAATCCTTCATTTATTGCTATATTAATACCATTTAACACCCTATCAAGAATATTTTTTTGGGCTATTTTATTTGCAATTTCCGGTTTTAAACTATCAAGTGAAATATTTACCCTTTTAAGCCCTGCTTTTTTAAGTTTAGAGGCATATTCAGGCAAATAATATCCATTTGTAGTAAGAGCTAAATCAAGATGCGGAGCATAATCATGAAGCATTTTTATAAATTTATCTAAATCTTTCCTTAAAAGCGGCTCACCACCTGTTATTCTAATTTTTTTAATACCTTCATCAATTGCAAGTCTTAAAAATTCAAACATCTCTTCATAGCTTAAAATATTCTCTTTTGGTTCCCATTCAAATGGAGTATTTGGCATACAATAAAGACATCTAAAATTACATCTGCTAGTAACTGATACTCTAATATAATCTATTTTTCTATCAAATGAGTCTATAAGCATAAAAAACCTTTGTTATAATTTTAAAAAAGGCCCATAAATGGACTTTTATGAAATTCTTGAAATAATAATTACCTGCGATAATATACCACAAAAATTTGAAATGTTTAATGAGTTATATCAAAATATTGATAAATTTGATTTTAAAAGCACAAAAAAGCCAAAAATTTTTGAAAAACCAAGTTATGCTTCTTTTTGTAAAATAGTCCATCCTGCAAAAGTGCCAAGAAGAAGAGGATTTGAAAGTAATGAAAAAAAAGCGGCTCTTTTACACGCTATCGCACATATAGAATATTCTGCAATTGATTTGGCACTTGATGCTTGTTATAGATTTAGAAATCTACCAAAAGAATATTATCTTGATTGGCTTGAAGTTGCTGATGATGAGATAAGACATTTTAAACTTATAAATTCCCTTCTTGAAAAAACTGGGTTTAAATATGGAGATTTTCCTGTGCATAATTCACTTTTTGAAGCAAGTCAAAAAACACAGGATTTATTATCCCGTATGGCAATAATTCCCAGATGGTATGAGGCAAACGGGCTTGACGCGAACGAAAAAATTATAGAAAAATTAAAAAAATATAATGATAATTTTGCAAAAGAGGTAATAAATGCTCTTGAAATAATTTTAAATGAAGAAATCCCGCATGTTCAAAAAGGCGATAAATGGTTTAAGTGGGAATGTAAAAAGAAGAATTTAGACCCTGTTGAAACTTATTTCAAAATCGTTGATAAATTTTTTAAAGACTGGAAGAAAAAAGATATTAATGTAAATGCAAGACTTAAAGCCGGATTTACCTGCAAAGAGATAAATATTTTAAGTAAAGAAAAAGTTGAGTGTTAAAAACACTCTAATTTATGTCCGTTTGCAAATATTAAATAAGTAGGATCAAAATATACTTTTAAATCCGTTGGTTTTTCATCTTTCATCATTTTTTCAATCTCTGTCACAAGCATATGCTGTCCGCTTATTGTCACACTTTCATTAGGCTTTATTGAAATTTTCCTATTTATGAAATGTTTAATCATCGTAGTGCCGTCTTTATCATCAAAATAGATATTGCCGTTTATTTTTGTAATTTCATAAGGATAATTGTTTTTGATAGTAATTTTAAAAGTTATATAAGGTAAGACATTATCATGATACTTATAATTAAAAGCAGTAACTTTTAAATTATCACAACTTTTTACTGCAAATTCTTTTTTTGTATTAATTTCCTGCTTTTTAAGCTGAGTTTGCTGTTGTTTTAATTCTTTTTTAAGTGTTTCAATTTCCTTATCTTTTTGATTAACTTTTTGTTCTAACTGATTTAATTTTTGAAGTATCAAATCAAGTTTCTTATCAGTATCTGAATTTGCAGCAAATAATAAACTTCCGGCAACAAGTGCAAAAAATATCTTTCTCATTTCTTTCCTTTTTTAATACAATTATAACCAAAATGATATAATTGCAAAAAGGCAAAAATGAAAGATTTACTATCAATAATAATATCACTTATAATAACAATAATAATATTAAATTTTTTAAAATTATCATTCATACCAGGATTTATTATAGGCTCCATCCTATGGTCAGTTTTACATTTTAATATTAAAAAAATTTTAAAGGACTGAAATGAAACTCACTCATATAAATGAAAAACATAATCCAAAAATGGTTGATGTTGGAAGTAAAGACATAACAAAAAGAATCGCCGTTGCAAGCGGTGAAATATATATGAAACCAGAAACAAAAAAAGCTATCTTAGAAGAAAAAACAAAAAAAGGAGCTGTTTTACAAACGGCGATAATAGCGGCAATTATGGGAGGCAAAAAAACAAGTGAGCTGATTCCTATGTGTCATAACATACTGATTGACGGAATAGATGTTGATATTGGAGAGATTGAAAACGGCTTTAAGATTACCGTTACAGCCAAAACACATTCGAAAACCGGTATAGAAATGGAAGCTTTAACTGCTGTAAGTGTCGGACTTCTTACAATTTACGATATGGCAAA
>JALTBU010000223.1 GCA_027008345.1 Nautiliaceae bacterium
AATCCTCCGCTTATTAATAATTTTTTATAAGAAAGTGTATAATCCGACAAATAAATATTTGCTTCTTTTGGAGCCACTAAAAGAGAATAAACTACTTTTCTTATTAAAAATTTAGCGCTTGGAAGATCAAAGTATTCATTGATATCATATACTGCTCTATGTACTAAAAAAGGAAAATAGGCATAATTACTGGATTTATATTCTTTAATTAAAATAGGTATATTATTTTTTAAATATTTTACTTTTAATAAATTATTATTTTTATTATATTGAAAAATAAATTTTATTGCTGAATTATTTGTTTCATTATAATCTACTTTAAAATGATCTAAAACAGTAAAATCCATTTTTAATATTTTTTCAACATCATTAGGCCCTGAAAAACTAACATTAATTACAGGCTTATTTTCGATATATTTGGTAATCACTATTTCTTTTGCAAAAAGTGATAAAAAACTAAATAAAATTATTAATAAATATTTTCTCATCTGCTAACCTTTGTTTGAAATTTAACTGTCAAATCTATATTTTTATCAAAATTTATATTTTTTAATTTTTCAATTAATTGTTGTTCTTTATTTTTTGGTAAGTTTGAATTTAAAATATAAACTGTTACGTTCCCGTTATTATTTATATATTTTATTGTAGCATATTCACCTGCAATATTAGAAATGTTATACCATACATCGCCTATTTTCTGAATTATTTCATTAATTTTTTCTTTTTTTATATGCGAAGATGTTTTAAATGATATATTCACATTAATATTTTTTATTTTTTTTAGATTTTTAATTACATTATCTGCTTTAAATCTACTTAAAACATTTTCTTTTTTTAAATTTATTTTTTTTGTGGGAACATTATAATTTACATTTTTAAATATATCATTAAAATCTACTTTACCACCTTTTGTTATATTTTTTTTCGAACCTGTTTTTTTAATTGTTTTTTTTATTTTTTGTTTTGGTAATGATTTAATTTTGTTTTTAATTGTTTTTTTATTTTTAATTTGAGGTTGAATAATTGCAGTGTGTATCAATACTTCTTTTTTTATTGGTTTACGAAAAAGAGCAAAATATAAAAACAATATAATTAAAATATAAGCAAATAAACTAAAAAGCAAAGAGACAAAAAATCTCATTTAGTAAGTAATCCTATTTGTGTAAATCCAGTTTTTACTACTGCGGAATATATTTTCATAAAATCGCCATAAGTAATTTCTTTATCAGCCGCAATATAAACAAGTGCATTTTTATTAAAATTCCCATATTTAAGATTAAAACTTTCTAAAAAATTTTTCATTGAAAATTTTTCTTTATTGACAAAAACTGTTCCATCTTTTTTAATAATGATATTAATAGATGCTTTCTTCTGAGCAGGTGTTGTTTTACTTCCTTGTGGTAGATTAACTGTTTTTTCCTGGTAAGTACTGACAGTTACAGATACCATTAAAATAGCAAGAAGTACAAGCATAATATCTACAAAAGGGGTAATATTAAGTTCAGGTTTTCTCATCTGCTAAGATACATATCCCTTTGCATTTTTAAAGTTGCTATTAAATTATCAACTTTTGCGCTCAATATTTGATGAAAAGAATATGCTGGAACAGCCACTATTATACCTACTGCAGTAGCGATTAAAGCATCTGCTATTGCAGGAGCTATCATATTAATAGTTGCAACGCTTTGCATTCCTTTAAAAGCATTCAGTATACCAATTACAGTTCCAAACAATCCTATAAAAGGAGCAGTTGAAGCAACAATACTTAAAAAAGTAAGACCTTTTTTAGCTTTCTTTTTAGCAGCTTGTATGCATGCATCAAATGTTAATGTATTTATATTTTCGCTTTTTTCAATGCAGTTTTTAAGAGAAGATGACACAGGAAAGACATCACTCATCATAATACTTTTGAAAGCTTCTTCTTCTTTTTTTATCCACGAAGAAATTGTAAATAATTTATAAAAAAAGACAAAAAAAACAAAAAAGAGATAGATTCCAAGCCATCCTAAAACTAAAATGTTTATAGGATTGACAAGGATTTTAGATATTTCTGGCAGCACTTTCTATCTTTGAAGCGACAGTTGCAACCAATGCATCACTATCACTTGCGTCTTTTATTAGCTGTTTAGCTTTTTCAATAGCCTGAGCTATTTCACTCTCAGTAGCCCCGCTCACAGGAACTGCCCCTTCTGCTAAAACATTAATATGATCGGGAGTTACTTCAACATAACCCCAGTTAACTGCAATCACTTCTTCTTTACCATCATTTTTTTTGATTGTTATTATTCCCGGTTGTAAATTTGTAACAAGAGGAGAATGTCCATCAAGGACACCAAATTCTCCTTCAACTCCAGGAAAAGTGGCTTCTTTTATTTCACCTTCATAAATTTTTCCAAAAGGTGTGACAATACTAATTTTCATTTTATATGCCTTTATTTACTTTGCATCTTTTTAGCTTTTTCTATTGCCTCGTCAAGATCTCCAACCATATAAAATGCATTTTCAGGTAAGTCATCAACTTTACCTTCTAATATAGCTTTAAATCCTTCAATTGTTTTATCAAGTTCCACATATCTTCCGTCTGCTCCTGTGAATACTTTTGCAACGAAGAATGGTTGTGATAAGAATTTTTCAATTTTTCTTGCTCTTTCAACTGTAAGTTTATCTTCTTCACTTAATTCATCCATACCAAGAATTGCAATAATGTCTTGTAAATCTTTATATTTTTGAAGTACTTCTTGAACTCCTCTTGCAACTTTATAGTGTTCTTCTCCAACAATTTGAGGATCAAGAATTCTACTTGTTGAATCAAGAGGATCAACTGCCGGATATATACCTTTTTCTGCAATTTTTCTGTTAAGTACTGTTGTCGCATCAAGATGTGCAAATACACTTGCAGGTGCCGGGTCTGTCAAGTCGTCAGCAGGAACGTATACTGCTTGAATTGAAGTAATACTTCCCTTTTTAGTTGAAGTAATTCTCTCTTGTAATCTACCCATTTCAGTTGCAAGTGTCGGTTGATAACCAACTGCACTTGGAATTCTACCAAGTAATGCTGACATTTCTGCCCCAGCTTGTGCAAATCTGAATATATTGTCAATAAACATTAACACATCTCTGTTTTCAACATCTCTGAAATATTCAGCCATTGTAAGACCTGTCATAGCAACTCTATTTCTGCATCCTGGAGGTTCATTCATTTGTCCGTAGCAGAGTGCAACTTTATCAAGAACTCCACTCTCTTTCATTTCATTATAAAGGTCATTACCTTCTCTTGTTCTTTCACCAACACCGGCAAATACTGAATATCCACTATGTTTATAAGCAACATTATGAATTAACTCCATAATAATAACTGTTTTACCAACACCTGCACCACCAAAAAGACCAGTTTTTCCACCTTTCATATATGGACAAAGAAGGTCTACTACTTTAATACCAGTTTCAAAAATTTCCATTTTTGTTGATTGTTCTTCAAACGGAGGTGCATCTCTGTGAATTGACCATCTTTCTACTGTTTCAGGAATTGGTTCACCTTCATCTATTACATCCCCAATAACATTAAAAATTCTTCCAAGTACTGCATCACCTACTGGAACTTTAATAGGACCGCCAGTAGCAATTACTTTTGTGCCTCTTGTAAGACCATCTGTTAAGTCCATTGCAATTGTTCTTACTATATTATCACCAATTTGTGCTGCAACTTCTAAAACAACTTTTCTATGCTTACCTTCAGCTTCAAATTCAACAATTAAAGCTTCATTAATCTCAGGTACTTTATCTCCGTCAAATTCTACATCGATAACAGGACCTAAAACTTGTATTACTTTACCTTCCATAGTTCTCCTTTAATTTTTCTTCATAGCTTCTATAGCTGTAACTATTTCTATTAATTCTCTTGTTACTGACTCTTGTCTTACTTTATTAAATTGTAAAGTAAGTTGATGAACCATTTCTTTTGCATTGTTTGTCGCTGCATCCATTGCCTGCATTCTTGCACTGTGTTCACCTGCAAGAGAATCAAGCAGTGTATAATACATAATGTATTCAATGTATTTTTTCACAAGACTTTCAAGTACACTTTCATAATCATCCGTTGGTTCTACTTCTAAAAATTCATTTTCATTATTTTCATTGCTTACTTCAATAGGAAGTAACTCTTTTATATGTATTTTTTGAGTCAATTTATTAACATATCCATTGTAAATTATAATTATATTATCAATTTCTTCATTTACAAAATCATTGTAAGATTTTTCAATAACTTTTGCAGCTTTTTCATAATCTGGTGCAGAAGATAGACCTTCAATGGTCTCATACATTTCTATACCTACAAATTTAAAATATTCAATTGCTTTTTTACCAATAACTTTGAGTCTTATTTTGACGTTCTTTGCTTTTAATTCTCCAATTTTTTGAAGAGCTGTTTTAATTGTTTGATGGTTAAAACCTCCACATAAACCTTTATCAGCAGTTACAATAATAATATCTACTTTTTTTATTTCTGTAACATCTGCAAATGCTCTTATGTTTATTGTATCTTTTACAGAGCTTAATTTCTTTGAAATTTCATTAGTTACTTCTTCTATTTTTCTTGCATATTCTCTTGAAAGAAGTAATGCTTCTTCTGCTCTTTTAAGTTTTGCAGTTGACACGAGCTTCATTGCCCGTGTTGTTTTCTGCGTGTTTTTTACACTATTGATTTTATTTTTTAATTCTTTTAATGTTGCCATTTAATTATCCTTCTGGATTAAACTGTGCCTTAAATTCTTCAAGTGCTTTTTTAAGTAATTCTTCTGTTTCAGAATCAATTTGTTTTTTAGTTCTTATGTTTTCAAAAATTTGAGGATATTTTGTTTCAATAAACGGATAAAGCTCATCTTCAAATTTTCTTATTGCTTTCACAGGAATATCATCAAGATATCCTCTTGTACCTGCATAAATAATTACCACTTGTTTTTCAACTGGAAGCGGTTGATTAGCTGGTTGTTTAAGAACTTCAACAAGTCTTTGTCCTCTCTCAAGTTGAGCTCTACTTGATTCATCTAAATCACTTGCAAACTGTGCAAATGCTTCAAGTTCTCTATATTGAGCAAGTTCAAGTCTTAATGTACCTGCAACTTGTTTCATTGCTTTAATTTGAGCTGCACCACCAACCCTTGATACTGATAAACCAACATTAATAGCAGGTCTTATACCTTTATTGAAAAGTCCAGTTTCAAGGAAAATCTGACCATCAGTAATTGAAATAACGTTTGTTGGAATGTATGCTGCAACATCTCCGCCTTTTGTTTCAATAATAGGAAGAGCTGTTAAACTTCCTGCACCAAGTTTGTCATTAAGTTTTGCTGCTCTTTCAAGCAATCTACTGTGTAGGTAAAACACATCTCCAGGATATGCTTCTCTTCCCGGTGGTCTTCTAAGTAATAATGACATTTCTCTGTAAGCATCAGCATGTTTACTTAAATCATCATAAACGATTAATGCATGTCTTCCGTTATCTCTGAAATATTCACCCATAGTAACACCTGCATAAGGTGCTAAGAATTTAAGTGATGCAGCCTCACTAGCACTTGCATTAACTACTATTGTATAATCCATTGCGCCATGTTCTTCAAGAATTCTAACAACATTTGCAACAGTTGAATTTTTTTGTCCAATTGCAACATAAATACAAATTACATCTTGACCTTTTTGATTAAGAATCGTATCTATCGCTACTGTAGTTTTACCAGTTTGTCTATCACCGATAATAAGCTCTCTTTGCCCTCTTCCGATTGGAACAAGAGCATCAATTGCTTTAATACCTGTTTGAAGAGGTTCATGAACAGATTTTCTAGCCATAATTCCTGGTGCTTTTTCTTCTACATATCTATACTCAGCTGCTTCAATTTCGCCTTTTCCATCAATTGGCTCACCAAGTGCATTTACAACTCTTCCGATTAATGCATCTCCAACTGGTACTGAAATAAGCTTTCCAAGCCTTTTTACTGTACTTCCCTCAGTAATATCAGTACCTTTTCCAAGTACAACAACACCAACATTATCAGTTTCAAGGTTGAATACTAAACCTTTTTCACCTGTTTCAAATTCTACCATTTCACCAGCCATTGCATTAGTTAATCCATAAACTTTTGCAATTCCATCAGCTGAATAAATTACTTTACCGACCTCTTCTACGTCAATTTTTAATTCGTAATTTTCAATTTTTTCTTTGATTATCGATGTGATTTCTTGTACCACTTAATCTCCTTTCTTTAAATTGCTTTTAATATTTGTGAAATTATATCTTGTTTAATTCTATCTTCAACTAAGGCAAACTCAACATTTAAAACATCAACAAAAACTTTTATTCCATTTATATCGTTCTCCTTTAAATAGAGTTTGATTGTAGAATTAAATTTCTCTGAAAGTTTATTTTCTAATGCTTTTAATGTGTCTTTACTTATTTTACCTTCAACAAAACCTGCATAAGTATTTTGTAGTTCACATACTTTTGCATATAGTCTTTTGTGAATATCTTTAAGAGAATCTATTCTTTTGTTTTCTAAAATTATTCTTATAAAGTTAATGAATTTAGGATTATTACAATCTGCAATTTCAGATAAAATCTTCACTTTTTCATCAATATTTATCAATGGTGATTTTACAAGTAAGATAAATTTGGGATCCTTAGAAATTAAAGCAATTTTAGCAACAGCTTCATATACTTTTACTATTTCATCTTCATTAAGCGCTTGTAATAATGCTTTTGAATATTTTTCAACTATCATTATGCTACCTTTTTAAGAATTAATTTTGCTGCATCTTCACTTGTAACATGAATGTCTTTTAATGTTTCGTCTAGAAATGTCTCTACAACTTCTTTTTTAGCTTTTTGAGTTTCATATTTTTTAAATTCTTCAAATTGTTTTTGAAGAATTTTAATTTCTTCTTCAGTTTGGGCTTTTATTTTTGTTTCAAGTAATTCAGCTTCTTTTTTTGCGTTTTCAATTATTTCTTTTGCTTTTACTTTTGCATTTTCAAGTTCTGCTTTTAAAGCCTCTTTTTTTGATTTTGACTCTTTTAACTTTTCTTCAATTTCTTGGAATTTTTTTGCAATATTTTCTCTTCTTTGTTTAAAGAAATTAACTATTTTATTTCCCGCCAAATACCATAGTATTGCAACAAAAATTAAAAAGTTTATTGTTCTTGGAATAATATCAGTATGAGTAGCTGCTTCATTTGCAAATGCAAATACACCAAACAAACTTAAAAACAAAACTGCTTTTTTCATGCCGCATCCCTTATTTTCTTTTCTATGAGTGATTTTATTTCTTCTTTTTCAGGTAACAATTGATTTAACAGCTCTTTTTTCTCTTTTTCAAGCATCAATCTCAAACTCTCTTTTGCCTCTTCAATTTCTCTTTGTTTTACACTTTTTATTTTTTCAGCTTCTTCAAGTGCTTTCATTTTTGCTTCATTTATTATTGTAGAAGCATCCTCTCTTGCAAGTTTTAAAATTTCTTTGATTTCTTCTTCAATTTTCTGAGTTTCCTCAGTATTTTGAGAAATCATTTTTAATTCTTCTTCAAGTTTTTTTTCTCTTTCGTCCATAAATTTTACCAAAGGCTCAAACAGCCAGATTTTCAGCAAAATCAATGTTATAAAAAATATTCCGGCGACAATGAGCATTACGCCAAAATTCAGATCAAGCATAAATTCTCCTTTTTGTGAAATTTTAACATAAAATTAATTTATTTTATCCATAAATTCTTTTAATTTCTTCAAATCTGTTTCATTTTTAAACTTCATCTTCAAATAATCTTTCCCTATTTCCACTTTCAAACCAAGTTTTTTAAATTTAAAAGCAATTTCTAAAATTTCTTTATTAAATTCTTCTTTATCTTCTGTTTTCTTATCTTTTTTCTTTAAAGTTTTTATATATTTTTCCGTTTCTCTAACATTTAAATTTTCTTTTTCTATTCTTTCAACAGCTTTATTTATTTCATTTTCTTCAAGACCTAATAAAACCTTAGCATGACCATATGAAATTTTATTTTGCGAAAGTTTATCTTGAACGGATTTAGGCAGATTCAAAAGTCTTAACATATTACTAATATATGTTCTGCTTTTACCTATATTTTTTGCAAGTTCTTCATGTGTAAAACCAAATTCATCAATAAGAGATTTTAATGAATATGCTATTTCAACAGCATTTAAATCTTCTCTTTGAATATTTTCTATTAATGCATATTCTCTTAAATCTTTAAGTGAAATATCACTTATTATTGCTTTTATACTCTCTTTACCAAGGCTTTTGACAGCTCTGAGCCTTCTCTCACCAGCCACAAGTATATATTCACCTTCATTTTCAATAACAATAACAGGCTGCATAAGTCCATGTTTTTCAATTGAAGCGGCAAGTTCTTTTATTGATTCATCGTTAAATGTTTTTCTTGGCTGAAAAGGATTTGGCTTAATTTTTTCAATCTCAATATCTTTAATACCCTTTTGAGGAATGCTTTTTAAATATCCTGCTTCCACATCTTCTAAAATAGCTCCAAGACCTCTTCCTAATTTTTTCATTCAGTACTCTCCAAAATTTTTTTTGCTAAAACCTGATATGCTTCAGCACCTTTACTTTTAATATCATAAAGCATAACCGGTATACCGAAACTCGGTGCTTCTGCGAGTTTTATATTTCTTGGAATAATTATAATTCCATTATCAATTCTAAAAAGTTTTTCATTAAAGTATCTTTTTAAATCCTGCAAAACCTGTTTTGAGAGATTGTTTTGTTTTGAATACATAGTAGGAAGGATACCTTTTATTTTCAGTTTCGGATTGGTAGTATGCTGTAAAAGTGTGATTGTTTTAAGAAGCTGTGCAAGACCTTCAAGTGCAAAATATTCAGTCTGAACAGGGATAATTACACCGTCACTTGCATTTAAAGCGTTTATTGTAATAATTCCAAGAGTTGGAGGAGTGTCAATAATAATATAATCATATTCATCTTTCACTGGTTCAAGAACTTTTTTTATTACAAGATTATCAACCTCGGGATCAAATTCTTTTTCTATACCGACAAGTCCAATGTTTGAAGGAATTAAATCAAGAGTCGGGAGCATCGTTTTGAGTTTTACATCGTTTATATTTTTAGAACCGATTAAGACATGATAAAAATTAAATTCATAATCATTTTTATAAACACCAAGCGATGTTGTGCCATTTGCCTGCGGGTCAGCATCAATAAATAATACTTTCTTATCGGCAATAGCAAGAGAAGCAGCAAGATTTACTGCTGTTGTGGTCTTTCCCACTCCTCCTTTTTGATTTGCCACTGTTATAATTTCAGCCATTTTTATTTCACCTTTTTAATGTAGCATCATTATTTAAATCAAATTTGATACCGAAAATTTCTTTACTTTTCGCAAATATTTTTTTATATTCTTTAAAAACATCTTGCCATTTATGTTTTTTTGAAACCTCATTTAAAAATTCTTCTAAAATTTTATCATTTTTTATATTTATATCCAAACAACCAGCTTTATATTCACCATCAATCTCAGGCGTGTATTTTGTATTAATACCTATACCACAAATGATTTTAGATTTTTTTATATTGGTAAGAATTCCCGATATTTTTTTAGATTCTTGTTCAATTAAATATATGTCATTTGGCCATTTGATTGTCAAATCTTGTCTGTATTTAATAAGAGTTTTATAAACCAAAAAAGAAAAATATACACTTAAACTCTGCATTGGAACAAAATTAAATTCATTTAAATCAATACAAAAAGAAAAGTATAAATTTCCTTTTTTGCCTTTCCATTTTCTATATTTTGTCCCTATACCATCAGTTTGGTTCTCACTCCATACACAATAATAATTTAAATCCTCTTTTTCAATTCTTTTTAATAAATATTGCTGAGTTGAATTTATTTCATTAAAATACTCAATTTTCCATTTCCCATTTTTCATTGTCAATTTAATATATTATCCCCTGTTTTTAATCTTTGCCCATTCAAATAACTAATCACATCAACTTCTTTTTTACCAGGAACCTGTATTTTTTTAAGTTTAACTTTACCTTTTTTGCATCCGATTACTGCACCGTCTTTTTCGATATTTAAAATAATTCCTTTTTCATTTGAAGATTCACTTTCAATCAATTCCATATCATTAATTTTAAATTTATCACAAAAAATTCCGGGCCACGGCTGATATGCCCTGTATTTTCTATCCATAATAACTGCATCTTCAAAATCCACATATCCATCATGTTTTTTTATTTTTGGAGAATATGTTGCAAAAATATTATTTTGTTTTAATGGTTTGATTTTTGAGAAATTTTCTATTGTATAAATGATTTGTTTTGAAGCAATGTCGGCAAGTTCATTAAATAAATCAATACTTGTTTTATTTCCAACTTCTGTATAATCCCACGCCAAAATATCACCTGTATCAAGCCCTTCATCCATAAGCATTGAAGTAACACCGGTATATTTATCCCCGTTAAGTATGGTACTTTGAATAGGACTTGCACCTCTGTATTTTGGAAGAAGGGAAGCATGAAGATTAATACAAGGAGCCGTATTTAAAATATGTTTTGGAAGTAATAAACCATAAGCTGCTACAACTATAAAATCTGGATTAAATTTTTTTAAATCTTCATTTTTAAGTGTTGTTGGAGTAAAAACTTCTAAATTATTTTCAAGTGCATATTTTTTTACAGGTGTAGGAGTAAGTACCTTTTTTCTCCCAACTGGTTTATCTGGCTGGGTATAAACTGCGGTAATATTATAATTTTTATTTAATTTATCAAGTATCTTTACAGCATAATCAGGACTTCCCATAAAAATAATATTCATATAAAACCTTTTTTATGGGAATTATAACAAAAGAAGAAAAATTGGATTATCCAAATTTACCTGCGATATAATCAGCTGTTCTTTTCTCTTTTGGATTAAGGAAGATCTGTTCAGTCGGACCAAATTCTATTAATTCACCTAAATACATAAAAGCTGTATAATCACTTATTCTGCTTGCCTGTTGCATATTGTGGGTAACTATTGCAATAGTTACTTTATCTTTAAGTTTTGAAACCAACTCTTCAATAGCAATTGTTGAAATAGGATCAAGTGCACTTGTTGGCTCATCCATTAATAAAACTTCTGGTTCAACCGCAATAGCTCTTGCGATACATAGTCTTTGCTGCTGACCTCCACTAAGTCCTCTTGCATCATCTTTTAGTCTGTCTTTTACTTCTTCCCATAAAGCAGCACCTTTAAGGGCTTCTTCAACTTTTTCATCAAGAAATTTTTTATCTTTTTTACCCATAAGTTTAAGGCCATAAGCTATATTGTCATAAATACTCATAGGAAACGGCGTTGGCTTTTGGAAAATCATACCGACTCTTTGTCTAAGATTTATAAGCTCATTTTCTTTTTTATACCCAAGTATATTTTCCATTTCACCTGTTTGCAGGTTTTTAAGAAGAATTTCACCTTCATATTTATTTCCCGGATATAAATCGTGAATTCTATTTAAGCTTCTAAGTAGTGTGGATTTACCACATCCGCTTGGACCGATAAGTGCCGTTACTTTTTTATCATAAATTGGCATATTGATATTTTTTAGACTTGGTTTATCAGCTCCGGCATAAGTAAAATAAAAATTTTTTATATCCATTACTTTATCAAGTGATTTATTATTGTTTTCTTCCTGAAAAGATTTCATTTTTTCTCCTTAATTATGTATCTACCAAGCAAATTAATTATAAGTACAAAAATTGTAAGTATAAATGCACCAGCCCACGCTATTTCTACAAGATGTTTATCAGGCATTGTGGCAAGATTGTATATTGCAACTGTTAAACTTGGGAATTCTTCATTTAAATTAAGCGTAAAATACTGAGAATTTCCACTTGTAAAAAGCAAAGGTGCTGTCTCACCGATAATTCTTGCAAAAGCAAGCAAAAATCCTGTCATTATCCCTACTTTTGCTGCTTTAATGATAATATCAAAAATTACCCTGTATTTTGGAGCTCCTATTGCAACCCCGGCTTCTCTTAGCTCTTTTGGAACAAGACCCAACATATCATCGGTAGTTCTTACAATAATCGGGAGCATTAAAATAGCAAGTGAAATTGCACCCGCCCATCCGTTCATATGACCAACAGGGCTTACTAATATTGCATATACAAAAGTACCTATTACAATAGATGGAGCAGACATCATAACATCACTTAAATTTCTAATAAAAGAAGCGAATTTATTTCCAAATGAATATTCTTGAAGATATATACCTGCAATCATACCTATCGGAACACCAATAATTACTGCAATTACAGCTAAAATAAGCTGACCTACAAAAAGGTTTCTAAGTCCATTATCAACTAAATCATGAGTAAAAATATATAAATTAATAGAAGCAATTCCCTTAATAGTCAAAGTAATTAAAATCCAAAATAAAAAAACAAGACCTAAAATTGCAGCTAATGTGGATAAAGCAAGAATTATTTTATTTATTATAAGTCTCATTATTTATTCCTTAAAAAATAAAATTTTGCAAGTGAAATCACTATAAATGAAATTACAAATAAAATCAATGCCAAATAAAATAAAGCCGCCAAACTCATTCCGGAACTTTCTGCAAAGTTATTTGCGAGTACCACTGGAATTGATACAGTTGGGTCTGTAAGTTTTTTAGGGAAGTTAAACACTCCACCAATTACAAATGCAACCGCCATTGTTTCACCAAGAGCTCTACCTAAGGCTAAAATCATACTTCCAATAATTCCTTGTTTTGCATAAGGAAAAATAACATCTTTTATTACTTCAAATTTAGTAGCACCCATTGCATATGCCGATTCTTTTAATACATCAGGCGTTGTTTTCATACTGTCACGCGTAAGAGAAGCCATAAAAGGAATAATCATAACACCAAGAACAAGTCCAGCAACAAGCAGGTTTACACTGCTTCCTCCAAAAATATGCGAAATAAAAGGTCCAAAATAAAAAAGCCCCCACATACCGTAAATAATACTCGGGATTGCCGCAAGAAGTTCTATTGCAATTCCAACAGGTTTTGAAAGTTTTGGTCCTGCAATTTCTGCTAAAAATATTGCAATTCCCATGGCAATCGGAACTGCAAAAGCCATTGCTATAATTGTAGATAAAATTGTTCCGACAATCGGCACAAGACCGCCGTAAACTACATCAGTATTCTGCTCCTGAGATTTACTCAAAACCCCAGCAGCTGCTAATGCATCATCATCTTCAATTGCTATGTCTTCATCGCTATTTAAATTATCTGAATCAGCTAAATCATCATTATTAGTTGCTGCAGAACTTACCTGTTGTGTATTTTGATTAACAACATTTGCCGTATTGTTTTTATTTACAGTAACTCCCCATCTTGGATCTACTAAAAAATGAATACCGTATTTTTCAATTGCAGGTTTTGCCTGAATGTACAACACGACAAATATTGCTGAAAGTATCAAAAGAATTGTAGATGCAGAAATTTCAGAAAGCCTTTTAAACAAAGTCTCCATTAATTACCTTTTAGATTTAATTAATTGAAATTGTAAGAAAATAAAAAGAGGATTTCAAGTCCTCTTATTTTGCAGGAGAAATTCCTTTTTCACTCCAATAATTTCTAATCATAGCTTTTACATTACTTGGAAGTGGAACATAACCTAAACTGCTTGCTGCTTTATCACCATAGTTATATGCCCAGTCAAAGAATGCTGTAACTTTTTTGTCGTTATCTACTTTTTCTTTTGGTACAAGAATAAATGTTGATGCAATAATAGGATATCCGTGTTTTGGATATGCAATAATTTTAAAGAAATCAAGTTTTGGATCAAATCCAGCAAATTTTGCACCTTCTGAGAAATTTTTAGGTGTAGCTTCATAGAATTTACCATCTCTACCCTGAACATCTGCCATACTAAGTCCGTTTTTAAGGGCATCTGCATAATCTACATAACCAATTGAATAAGGATTTGTTTTGATAGCTGCACTTACACCAAAGTTACCTTTACCAGCAACTCCTCTTCCTTGTTCGTCTGTTGGCCAATTAATCATTTTTCTTGCCCCATAATATTTTCTCCAAATTAAGCTCATTTTACTTAAATAATATGTAAAGTTAAATGTTGTCCCTGATTTGTCAGCTCTATGGACAAAAATAATTTTTTTATGAGGAAGTTTTTCATTTGGATTGTATTTTACAATTACAGGATTGTCCCAATATTGAATAGTACCAAGAACGATACCTTCAATAGCCGCTTCACTTAATTTTAATTTATGAACACCTGGAATATTATATCCAAGAGCAATACCACCAACTACTGTTGGGAATTGATAAAGTCCTGCTTTTTTAAGTGTATATGGGCTTAAAGGTTTGTCACTTCCACCAAAATCAACATGTCTTGCTGCAACTTCTTTAATACCTGTTCCAGATCCTGTTCCAGTATAGTTTACTCTATTTCCTGTTTCGTTATAAAATCCTTTTATCCATTGTTTATATACTGGATACGGGAAAGTTGCACCTGTTCCGTTAATAGTCCAAGCAAAAGTGCTTACTGCTGCAAGAGTCAATCCAGCTACGAATTTTTTCATTTTTCACTCCTTTTTTTTGATTACAGAATTTTATAAAAATAAAATAACAAAATGATAACATCATCTTTTTTTATTTTCTTTTTAATTATTATATAATAAACACAAAAAAGGACAAAAATGTTAATAGAACAACAACTAAATAAATTAAATGAAAAGTTTTACGGGTATATATGTGCAATCGAAGAATCTTTACAAAAAAAAGATTTAACAGATGAATTTTTTTTGATTGATTTAAAAGAATTTGACAACGAAGTAATCAAAGTATTAGCCCTTGCGCATCCTCAGGGAGAATTTTTAAGACAAACAATTGCATATTTAAAAATTACTTCTTTTCTTTATAAAATTAAAAAATCGGTTAAAAGTTTTATAAAAAAATATAATTTTCAAAATGACAAAATCGATGCTTTATATCAAAATGCCCTAAGTACCATTACCACTTTAAAACTTGCACTAAACAGTGAAAATGTAGAAGATGCTTATTCAACTATAATAAGTTATGAAAAAATAGCAGATGAACTTTATAAAGAGCTCGTAGCAGACATTAAAAACATAGACAATATTGATGAGATATTATTAACACTTAATATCGCTAAAAAACTTGAAAGAATAAGTGATTCTACAAAAACAATTGCTAAATATCTTTTATTTGCAAAAGAAGGCTTAGATATATAAAATATAAAGTAAAGGGTTAAAATTGTTAATTGCGATTATTGAAGATGAAGCAGATTTATTAGAACTTCTCGAATTTAACCTTCAAACAGAAGGGTATGATGCAGTAGGTTTTTTGAATACAAAAAAAGTAAAAGATTTTATAATAGAAGAAAATCCCGACCTTCTTATAGTTGATAGAAATCTTCCAGGAATTGAAGGTGTTAATTTTGTCAAAGAATTAAAAAAAGAAGGATTTAATATACCTGTGATTTTCCTTACAGCAAAAAACAGCGAAGAGAATATTTTAGAAGGCTTTGAAGCAGGAGCGGATGATTATATAGCAAAACCTTTTAGTATGGCAGAGCTTAAAGCAAGAGTTAAAGCAGTTTTAAAAAGAAATAAAAAATTTTCAGATATTCTTTCATATAAAAATTATAGACTAGACATTTCAAATAGAGTTTTAATAAATGAAAATAAACAAGTTGATTTAACAAACAGCGAATTTAATTTATTGAAATATTTTTTCGAAAACCCTAAAAGAGTAGTAACAAGAGAAGAAATAGCAGACATTTTAGATATTAATGAAAAAAGCGTAAATGTTGCTGTTAACAGACTGAATCATAAAATAAACATTTTAACCTCTGTCAGAGGTGTAGGCTATAAACTTATGGATAATTAAAATGATAAAAAATTTTTTTAATTTTGTAAAATCAAAAATATGTAACACAGAACAA